>JAEEXW010000005.1 GCA_016287995.1 Bacteroidales bacterium | reverse complement strand
TTTATCTCGTCTGAGACAGACTTGTCTTCCGAGCCTTCGGTTTCGCTTTTGGTCTCCTTTTTGGTCAGGTGTACGTCGTTCCATGCCTTTTGGGTTTCGTCAATGCGCTGTTTGGTTTCGGTAGCGTATTTGGCTTTTTGTTGTTCGCGCTCCGTTTTCAACTTTTCGATTTCGTTTTCCGCGTCGGTGTGAATTTCGCTTGTCAGCATTTTCTTAGCGTCCGAAAAGTTGCCCGACAAAGCAAGTTTTATCGCCTGACCGATATTGGAAAACAACTGTCCGATATACTGCCCAAAACTCTTTATATTAAGCCAAAACAGTTGAATGTAATACCACAACCCCTGAAAACCGTCTTTCCAGTCGTCAACAAACTGCCAAAACGAATTGACAAGAAATGTTTTTACAAAGTTCCAGACGGAAGTCCAGCCCTCATATTTTTTGCAGAGCATTACAATACTGCCTATTAAAATGCCGATTCCGACAATAATTAAGCCGATAGGGTTTGCCGACATTGCAACGTTAAGAATCCACTGTTTAGCCGCTAAAATACCAGTCCATACTGAATGAGCCGCCAAAGCCGCGCTTGCCGCTATGGTGTTGGCATTAAGGACCAAAAACGCTGCCGCTGCGCCCAAAATCACCGGCGACCATTCCGACAGAAAGTTTTTAACGCCTTTTATCGCCGGAACGATGTTCCCGGTCAGGCTTGCCGCCCATTCGCCCATTTTTGTAATTACAGGCAGCATAAACTGTCCCGCCTGAATCATAAACTTTTTGATGTTGTTTGCGGCGATGCCCCATTGGTCGCGGGCGGTGAGGGAGTTGTTATAAGAGTCTTTCAACGCGCCTTCCGACTTGGCGGTTGCGTCCAAGGTGTCGCGGAACTTGCCCGCACTCTGTGTCATCACCGCAAATGCCTGCGCAGATGTCTGGTCAAGGCCAAGAGAGGCAAGTTTTGCCGCTTTCTGTTTGTCGGAAAGTCCGTCAAGAGACTTTGACAAGGCATCCACTATTTCAGGCATAGAACGCATTTTGCCTTTGGCATCGTAAATGTTAACGCCTATCGCCTTGAAATTAGCCAACAGTTTGGGGTTGGAGAGCGAATTAAAAGCACCGTTCAAAAGCGTTGCCGCTGATGCCGCGTTGACACCCTGCGCCGTCATAAAAGCAAACGCGCCAGATGCCTGATTAAGCGAAATGCCCGCGTTTTTGGCTGTCGGCACTATCGTCGGCAGATAAGCCGCAATTTCGGACATGGATGCCGAGCCTTTCTGCATGGTTGCAAAAAGAGTGTCGTATACTTGCTCAATGGCGGTTTTCATAACTTCGCCTTTTCTTGTTATCACTTTGCCGGTAGCGTCCACGATGTCTTTTTCCGCCACTATGTCTTTTACTCCGGCGGAGTTCATTACACTTGTACCCGCTTTTGCAACGGTTTCGATGTCCACAAAACCCGCCTTTGCCGCCTTTAATGTCGGGTCGAGCGATGCCAAAGCGGTCTTGGCGTCAAGACCTGCCGAAATAATTTTGTTGAACGCGCCCGGCACTTCCTCCAACGGCGCAACATTCTGAGAACCGATTTCAAGCATTTTTTTACTTAGACCGTCAAGTTCCTTTTGTGAAAGACCTGCCGTAACGTTGATTTCCGCCATGCCTTTTTGCCAGTTCATTGCGAGGTCTGCGGCGTTCTTTATCTGCGTTCCAACTCCTACAAGACCCGAAACACCGAGCGTTATCGGATTTTTTAAGAACTCCACCGCCTGACCGAAAACCGGGATTTTCTTTTGTGCTTCTTCAAAGGCCTCGTTAAACTTTTTCTTGACACCTTCAATGCCTTGTTTTAGTTCGCGCATGGCAACAACAATCCCGGCACGGCGGTAACTGCTGTCTGTCATGGTTCTTTTGATGTCGGAAAACGCCGCCTTTGTATTGCGCGAGACTGCGCTGCCAACCTCGACAAAACGTTCCCGCACGTCAGAAAGCCGCTGTTTTATTTTTTGAACTGTTGTACCGGAGTCAGTGTCCGCCTTTTTCAAAACCTTTGAATATCGGTCTTTCATCTCCAAAATCAGTTCGATGTTTGTCTTAGCCATAGTTATTTCTCAGTTTTAAGATATTTCTCAAACTTTTCAACCATCATTGCAAAACGGTTGAGTGCCGCCGCGTTTTCTTTCAGTGCGGTGGCGTTTTCCTTTGCGGCAGTGGCGTTTTCCAAGATTGCGCCTGTCAGTTCCACATGGTTTTGCTGCAAGTACGCAATAAACTGGTCCCGGAGTCTCACCGCCTCGTCGTCTCTCTTTTTTACGTATTCCCAAGCCTTCTTTGCTATCCAGCCCATTGCGCCAAGCAAAACTATTACCAGCGCAATCGGAAAGCCGAAGTTTTGAAATACTGTTACAAATTCAGTTGTTTCCATTTTTGTTATGCCTCTAAAATTTCTTTCATTGCCTTTCTAAGGTTTACATACAAGGCTGCTTGTTTTTCGGACATATAAGTAATATGAATGTTGGCAGTCATTCCTACTGATATATGGTCGGCAATTATCCTTCTGTTATTTTCTTTTGTCATTACGTCTTTCAGCCATACGTCGCCTTTGTCGGCATCTACGCGATGAAAGGTCGCAAATGCTGTTTGGTTCAATGCCGCATTGTGTGGGTTTCTTGCTTCAATATGCAAGAGGTCGCCCTCTTTGAGTTTTAATATTTCGTTCCAAGTAAAAGCCATTTTTTACGTTTTTTAATTTTGTTGGTTCAAAAATTGTTTGTCCGTTTGGTTGTAGAGACGCAAAATTTTGCGTCTCTACGGTTGTGTGCATCTATACGGTATGTCTTGCCATCCAGAACTTGACGACCTTATTGCTCAAACTGAGAAAGAATTATACGGGCATCTTCGCAATCTTTCTGATACTCAGCCTCAGTGATTACCTCACGGTTGATGCCGTAAATATGCGCTTCAATTGTTACATCAGCCTCGTCAGAGAGATCGAGCGCGATAAGTTTCTCATTCAATTCCTGTACGCTGTTAGCGTTGATGGTAGTGTCCAACAACGTATGGCGCGTTGTGCGGGGATATGTGTTTTTTGTGTCCATTTTTTTACGTTTTTTATTTGTTGGTTCAAAAATTGTTTGTATTTTTGCGACAACAAAACACTTAAGTAAGTCGAAGTCGCCGTTTTGGGTGGTTGAGCGCATTAGGTGTTTTCTTTTTTTGGTATTTTGTCTGCAACTGCATACAAAGTTTCTTTGCCTTTCTCATCAACACCGATAGTTACAAATAGTGTTTTATCTTCAAGTTCCAACGTGTAATAATTAAAACACTTGAATCTCGAACCCTTGTTAGATACATGTTTGGGGTCAACATTGTCGTCCACCCTATGCAATCTTGATAGATTGTTCAAAACCGTTAAGGCATAAGTTTTATATTTTCCAGGTACGTGTGTACATATATTTCTAATGTCACTTCGACTGACGAACAATTCTCCATTGACGAAATTAGGCAATTGAGAAAACAATCGTCCACCTTCGGGAATGATTTTGTTGCTTTCCTCTTTTACAAGTTGGTTGTATTTGTCGTTTTCAATTTTCTTTGCCTCTTTTTCTCGAATTTCTCTGTTTTCTTGTATCAGTTTTTCGCCCTCTTTTCTACCCGCCACACACGCCGCACACTGCGGATTTAAAGCCAAACTTTGCGGCGTTCCGTTGCACCTCTGGCACTGTCCCATAAAATACGGATGCCCTTTCGGAAACACCACGCCTTTTTTGCCGACGTTGACCTGAAACATAGAATCCACCTTTGTAAACTTGATGTCCAGATCCGGCGTTTCCTTGTAGTTCTTGCCGGGCAGTTGGATAACTTCACAGCGGCAGCCCCAACCGTTTGGCGGATAGTATTTGTCCCAAAAATCAGAGTCAACGCGCTTGATTACACCATGAAGCGCGGCGTGTTCTGCGCGGGTGTTAGAGTCCATCACGGCATGATACTGCAAAAACGGCATCGACTTGGCGCGGCTTACTTGCTCCGTCCATCGTGCTGCACATTGCGAGGCGGCAACCGCCTGATTGTATTCCGTGCGCAGCCAATTGCCGTTATATTTGACATTCATCTTGTCAACCTCCGCCTGAAAATCGTCAAAAGAACGCAGTTTGCCGCTGCCGTCTTTCAATGCGTTGGTCATATCGGTAAGGATATGGAAATCTTTTGAGGCGGAAAACTGAAAGACGTTTTCGGTTATCTTTTTGAGCGTTTCAAAATCCGGCGAGTCATAGTCTACTTCCGAAAGGTCTTTTTTATAACCTTTTTTCACCGCCGAAAGATAGCCGTCTGCCGTCGCCGTCAACAGTTCCGGGTCAAAGGTTATCTTTTCGCCGCCAAAAATACGCTTTGCCAAAGAACGCACGATGTCAGAGATGCGGTTTCCAATTGACAGTTGATAATTGACAGTTGACAATTCGTTGTCCGCTTTATCGGTGAGCCTGTATAGTTCGGGCAACTCAGCGTCGCTCTTAGCGGGGTTGCCTAACGAAAATTTCGGTAGAGGGAATTGTTAATTGTCAATTGTGAATTGTCAATTTCCTTTCGTCCTGTTATCGGCACGTTGAAAGTCTGCGCAAGCCATTTTTCGTCTACTTCGTAGCCTTGGGTTATCATTTGGCTGACGATGTTCCAATGCTCCGTGAGCGACAACTCAAACGATTGGTTGAACTGAAATTTGTCGGTTTCAGGATTAAAAGGGTATTTAAACCTGTTTAAAAGCGGTATTAACTGCCCGTTAACAACAAACGAAATCATACGCCTGTCAGCCTCCGAAAGTTTGTCGTCAAGGTTTCTTTCGTGTACTTCCGACTGTGAGCGGCTGCTGCCGTCGTCCGTTACCATAGTGCCGCCTGTTATCGGTTTTGAGATTTCGGCGTTTATCCTGTCAATCTGACTGTCATAAACCTTGTAAGCGTCAGAACCGGCAAAAGGCGTAACGTTTATTGTTGTGCCTTCGGGCAGGACGGCGCGGGCGGATTCTCCCAAAGCGGCAAGCATATCGTCAAGTTGACGGATGTCAGCCGGTGAGGTCTGCGTTGTGGTAGCCGTAACGAGCGGCATGCCGAAACGCTCCGTAAACTCTGCCCAACTTTGCTGGGCGTTGCGTTTCCAGATAAGTTGTCCGCAAAGGTCTGCCATCAGTCCGAGGTCTGACGGTTTGCCGACTTTTATCAGCGTGTTTTGAAAATCTTTTGCATTAAAGTTGATTCCGCTGTTGTCAGTAATATCGCGCTGCACAATTCCGAGACTGCCGACAACATTGCGGCGCGGCAAAACTTCAAAGGTCAGATTTTTTGGGTCTGTCAGTTCTATCAGCGTAAAGCCTTTGAAAATGCTGTCCAAGGCATAATCCAAAAAGTTGTAAAACCATTCGCCGGAGAAAAAGTCGGTTTTTTCTTGGTTTACTTCGCCGGTCTTTTTGTCGATTATGGAAAAACCGTAACCCGAAGTCGCGGTTTTTCTGAGTTCTTTTTGTGCCAAAAAATGACCGTCGCTTTCAAGATTGTCATAAAGGTCTTGCAAGGTGTATGAGCGCGGATTTTCAGGGCTTTGCGCCTGTTTCAGCGCGTAACGCCATTTTTGAATGTCCGCTCTTGTCTGGTCTTTGAAACCGGCGATTATATGTTCTAAAATATTCTGTTTCATGGTTAATATTTATTGTTGTTAGCCTCGTATTTGCTTTTTATTATGATTCTGCCTTGATATTCGTCCGGCGGAAGTTGCGGCAGTGCGGACTGTAATTCTCCGCTGCCGACGGCTTTCAGCCAGTCCAAAGCGTCCTGATACCTTGTTGAGCGGTATTCGGGAATTTTGCGCGGCGCACGTTTTGACCAAAGGTGATAAAGCAGAATGTCTATTGTTATCATTACAATAAAATGGTCTCTGTCTTCGCCTGTCTGCGCAAAAATGGTCTTGCAGTCGTATTTTCCGCCGATGTACTGTGTTATCTGGTCGGTAGCCATACGGGTAGCCAAAGCAACCGCCGTTTTTTCATCGCTGCCGTCAAGCAAAGAGAGTATCTCCTGCCTTACCTGCACGTCAAAATCGTTTTCTGTTAAAAATTCATTGTCCATTGTCAATTATCCGTTTGTCAATTAAAACCAGTGTTTACGTTGTTCTTTGCGGCTGTGCATTACAACCGGGAACGACTCTATTTTATACATTTTGTTTAACTGCCAGATTGCGCTTTCTACGGCATCGGGCGCGTCGTCATGTGCGCGGCTGCCTTTCTGAAAACTTAATAACTGGTCAGTCAAAACCGCCGTGCCGGGTTCGTTTTTTATCTTGTCTGATATTACAACGAGACCGCGTTCCCAAAGCGGCTGCATGGCTTCTATACGGGCAAACTTGTCGCCTTTCTGACGTTTGTCGCCGACAACCGGGATTTGCAGACCAAGCGCAGCACCCTCTTTTTTGAACTCGTCCAACAGCAAATCCTGCATAAAATTTGCCTCTATCATAAAGCGGACGTTTGACAGTCCTTTTACTTCCTTGAAAATTTCATAATGCCAGCGCACCATTTCTGTAACAGAGGTTTGCGCCGCATAGAGTTTCAGGATATGATATTCGCCCTCTGCCGTTATTCCTACAAGTGCCGTCGCCTTGTAGTCGGCAGTGGCGGAGTTTTTGAAACTGGGGTCAGTGTAACAAACCAAAGCCTTGTATGCGCTTAGTTTTAAGGTTTGCCCGAATCTTATATCATCTTTTTTAAATACCGTACCTTCCAAAATAGGGTTGTTCATATACTCTTTTTGAAAAGAGCGGTAACCCATAAACTGTTGGAGTTCCTTGATTTTTGCCGGACTCCACAGTTCCGGCCATGACGGGTTGCCTTTGGAGTCGGTGATATTTATTTTGCTGACCGTTACGCCCTCGGAATCCATCATCTTTTGGAGTACCGAATTTTTTGCGATAAGGTTTCCTACCATGATAAACCGTCCGCCTTTTGCACCGAAGCAGCCAAAGAGTGCCTCTTTTACCCAGTTTGTAAGGTCTGAAACTCTCTTTTCGTTGCGGCAAAGTTCGTCATCGTCAAGGTCGTCAATAACAATATAGTCGGGACGGTTGGAGCGGTAACGCAGACCGCGAGGCGACTGTCCGCGACCGAGTGCAAAAAACGCAAAGCCGTCTGAGGTTACAAAATGCCCGTCCTGCCAGTCGCCTGCGTTGTATTTACTTCCGAAGTCATAAATATACCGGTTGTTGAATTGCAGTTCCGCCTGCAAGTCGCCAAGCAGCGTACAGGCGTTGTCTTCGCTCTTGCCTACCAAGACCATGACGTTGAGTTGTCTTTTGTCCTGAATCATCAGCCACATCGGAATAATAATATCCATGTAAGTTGATTTTGCATGACCGCGAGGCCATTGAAAAACAGCCCGCAAGTCGGCGTTTTTTATGATTGTCTTTGCTGCCTGAGAATGAAACTTTGCCGGCGGAATTATCGCGCCGGTCTCATTGTCGGTGCAGTAGTGCGGAAAATAGTATGACACGAAAAATGCAAAATCTGTTTTTGCCTTTTTCGTGCGGGCGAGTTTTTCCGTCAAGTCTTCGGCAGTGTTTACCGTTGACATCGCGTTGATATTCTCGCCTAATATCTTCCACTGTTTTAATGCCGCCTTTGTATTGTCCATTGCCAACTGTTAATTGTTAATTGAAGTCGCGCTCATTTGTTCGTTTACAAACTTGTCCTGATAGCGGTATGTCTTTTTAAGGAAATCCGCGTCAAGGTCGGGATCTATTTCGGCGCGTTTTGCGAGCCAGCCCTGATATTTTGTAAAAACTTCAATCACTGTTACCACGTTTGTCTGTTTGTCGAGTTTTGCAATGGCGTTTGCCACCATTGCCACGTCCTGCGGTTTCCAGTTTCCGTCTGTGATTTTCTTGTCGAGTTCCTGCAACATCTTATAGACAAGTTGCGGACGTGTTATTGTACGGGCGGCGCGTTCTTCCTGCCATGAGCCGGAGGCCGCCCATTTACCTATCGTGTTTGCCGATACGCCGGTCTTTTCTGATATATCCTTGCATGTCAAACCCTGTAAAAACAGAATTTTTGCAAGGCTCTGTTTGTTCTCTCTTTCCGCTGATTTCATTATTTAAATATTTAAAACTGTGCAAAATAACGGAGAATATAACAGCGGAAAAATTTTCGGTCAAAGCCTTATACTGTACAGTCCGAGGCTTAGACTGATATTTGTTTCAGGCGGAAATCCGCCGTAAGTTTGCACTGCGTTCAAACGAAAAGCCTCAGGCACGGCGCGGCGAACGCACTAAGCAAAACAGCAAATTGCCGCGCCGTTTTATTTAATTTTTTTGATTATGAAAATAGTTTTATGTGATTCAACTTCGATAAACAGTTACGGGTTTAGAACCGACGTTTCAGGCATCAACTTGGAGCGGTTCAAAAAGAACCCAGTAATGCTTTACAACCACGACCCGGAAAAAGTTATCGGCAAATGGAAAAATATCACGGTAACAGGAAACCGTCTTACGGCAGAACCTGTGTTTGATGCTTCCGACCCTTTTGCGGCGGAAATCGAAAGAAAGGTAAATGACGGTTTTATAAAAGGTTGTTCAATGGGTCTGATGATAACCCAGATTACCAAAACCAAAGGCGTTGACGTTGCAACCGAAAGTCTTTTGTTGGAGGCAAGCATTGTCAGCATACCGAGCGACGAAAACGCGCTTGTAGTCTACGCCGACGAAAAACAAGAAAAGAAACTTAGTATCAACGAATTTAACAAACTTTTTTACAATATGGAAACAAAAGAAATTGACAATTCACAATTGACAGTTGACAATTTGCAGTCCCAGTTGAAAGAAAAAGACTCGCAGATTGCGGAACTCTCGGCGAAGATTGCCGAATACGAGAAAAATGAAGCCGAAAGGCAGTTTCACGAGGCGGAAGATTTTTCTTCAAAGGCGGTATCTGACGGCAAAGTACCGGCAGAACTCAAAGCGGACGTTACCGCGATGTACCTCGAAAACAAAGAAAGAACCGTGAGATTGTTTGCGGCATTGAAAGAGACAAAAGCGGACGAAAAGCCCGCACTCCAAACCACCTTGTCGGCGATGGTGAAAAACGGCGCGGAGGCAGTCAACACCCTGACATGGGACGACCTTGACCGCAAACCCGGCGCACTCAAAAAACTCAAAGACGAAAACATTGAGGAGTTCAAACGTCTTTACCGTGAAAAATTCCACTGCGAATGGGAACGGTTTTAATAATTGACAATTTACAATGGACAATTAATTTGAAATTTAAAATTTGATAAAAACATGGCATTAAACAAAGAAATCTGGGCAAGCGACATTCAAACACTTCTTTTGCCCGACAACAGTTTTGTAACCAAAGGCACAGACTATTCGGTTTTTGCAGACAACAGCAAGATACACATTCCCGTAGAATACGGTAGCGTTAACACGGAGGTAGACCGCAAGGTATTGCCCGGCACTGTTACCAAGTCAGACGATACGGAGAGAGTTATCGTTATGCACCACTACACCACCGACCCGGTAAGGATTTTCAATCCGGAAGACGTAGAACTCAGTTATGACAAACGTCAGGTGATAACCAAGAAAATTGCCGATTCGCTAAACACAAAAATTGCGGAATCCGCACTTCAAGAACTTTTGAAAAAAGGCGAGTGGAACGGTACGGACATTTTGGCGGATTTGCGCTCTATTGCAAAACAGTTTGACATGGGCGACTATCCCGAAACAGACAGATACGTCCTTTTGAGTGCGGAGTCATATTCGGCGTTGCTTAAAAAACTCACTGACAACCAGACAAACGCATTTTTGAGCGTGGCAAACGCAGAGACAGGCGTTATCGGACAGATTTTCGGTCTTAACATTATGAAACGCTCCACCCTCGGACAGACCAAGGCGACCGCCGTTGCATGGCACAAACGCGACTACATATACGCGCTTTCACCGGTTGAGACGTTTGCCAGCGAAAACGATCCGACTTTTTACGGCACGGTGCTTTCGGCTTCGGCGCGTTTCGGCTGCTGGTGTCCTGAGAACGAACCGCAGGAAACGGGCGACTAAGATTATTAGAACAACAGAAAACACAAAAAACACAGAAAAATTATGGCATCATTAAAAGGTGTAAATATAAAGCGCGGTGCAATCGGCGCGTCAATCATCGACGACAAGGATGCGGTTTGCGGACTTCTTAGTCCGGGAACCGCCATCGCCGCCGATCCGTCAAAAGGCATCGCCGGAGTAGAACTTAACAAAACTTACAAACTTACCTGCATGGCGGACTTGACCGCCCTCGGCATCACCGAACAATACGACACAAAATTCAGCATTTACCGCCACATAAGCGAATTTTACCGCGTTGCGGGCGAAGGCAGAACCTTGTATTTGCGTTTGTTTTCCGGCACAATGACCGAAAGTTTCACCCACGCAAAAACCATGATTGCGGACGCTGACGGCGAAATCCGTATTCTTGCCGTTGCCGGAACTGAAAGCCCCGACAAAGTGCAGTATCAAAACGGACTGCCCAAAGAGGTTTACAACTCAATCCCCAAAGCACAGGAGTTTTACGACTGGACATTTGAAACCTTCCGCCCGTGTCAGGTGATTTTGGAAGGCTACCGTTTCAACGCAAACACGGCGGCACAGGCGGCAGACTTGCGCAACCTGCAAATCACCAAAGGCGTTGTCTTGGAGGCGTTCAAAGTCTCTGTCTGCATAGGTCAGGATTTTGCCGCCGTTGATTCTCTGCCTGACGACGATTGCAGAAAATACCGCGCTGACATCGGCACGATGTTAGGCTCTTTGGCTTACCGCCCGGTAAACGGCAACATCGCCGAAGTCTCCGGCGGCTGTCTTACCAACGCGGCAAAAGGCGTTTGGCTCAAAGCAGGTCTGTCAAACCACAAACAAATTTCAGACTGGGACTCCCAGTTGGAAAACCTTGACGAAAAAGGCTATGTTTTCGGCATCCATTACGCCGGACTTTCTGGCTTTTTCTGGAATAACGACTACACCTGTACACCCGTAGTAAGAGACAAAGACGGATATTTCAACGAATACATGATTTCATACGGCAGAGTATTGGATAAAGCCGTCAGAGACCTTAGAACCGCGCTTTTGCCTTACGTAAAATCTTCCGTAACCGTAGACCCGGAAACCGGCAAACTGCCCAAGGCAACGGCAGCATATTTTGAGGCGGTAGGCGACCAAGTGTTTGAAAGAATGATTTCAGCCGGATTAATCACCGCCGGAAAGACAACCGTAAACGCCGACAGCAACCTTATGATTACTCCGCGAGTTTTGGAAGTCTCTTTCGTTGTAGTGCCTACGGGCTGCATCGACGAAATCAAAGGAACTATAAACCTTAAAACCAATTTGTAACCATGATTATAATTAAAAACGGACAGACAATCGGACCGGGCGACGCTCAGATTTCGGTTTTCGGCGACCTCAACTTGGAAGTTACAAAACTTTCTTACGGCGTTAAGCAGAGCCACAAGGCAAACTATTCGCTTGGAAGTGTTACGCCCACCAGTTACAGTGTAGGCAAAAAAGAGTATACCTGTACACTCGGATTAAGATTCAGCGGTATTAACACACTTGAAAAGGCGGCGGGCGGCTCGCTTCTTGACATCAAGCCTTTCAACATTATCGCGACTTACGTAAACGAGGAAAACGAAATTATAACAGACAGGCTTTTGGTAAAGTTTGCAGACCAAGGCCGCGAAATATCAACCGACTCCGAAGACATCACAAAAGAGTTTGAGATGTTTTGTCTCGGAATTGAATTTAACAAGTAAATTGAAAATTCACAATTCACAATTCACAATTAATAAGATGGAAAAGACAGAATTAAAAGACGGCATTACGCCGGAAATCATAAAAGCGGCAAAAGACCGCTACGGCGAGGACAAGGTAAAAATCGCAAGCCTCCCCAAAGACGAAAACGCAGAGGAATTTTTGGACGTTCTTGTCCGTGTTCCCGACCGCAAGACACAGGGAGAGTTTGAAAAATGGCTCGACAAGTCGCCTGACAAGGCAAAAGAAATCCTTGTCAACGCCTGTGTCCTGACCAACAAAGAGGCGGTAAAAGCGGACGACGGTCTGTTTGCGGGCGCAATCGACGCGCTGAGTAAGTTGCTCGTAGTCAGAACCGCAATCATAAAAAACTGCTAAACTCCTGCCCGAAAATTGACGGCGGGGAGTTTCCTACTCTGACAGACGAAATCCGCAAAGGCAACGCCTTGATGTCGCTTTACTTTCATATACCGTTTCCGGAGAATCTTCCGGACGGCGTATGGGTGGAGAAATTCAGACAAATAGAATGGCTTGCCGACAAAGGTCTGTTGGGCGCAAAACAGCCGCAGACGATGGACAATTAAAATTGACTGTTGAGAATGATTACAATTGATTTAAACGAGCGTTACAAAAAAGCCTTCGGATACGTTGCAAAAGTTTCTGCCGAGGGCTTTTCAAACAAGGTTGTCCGCCACAACACAGAAACGGCGGTGCAGAACCTTGCGGCGGCGGTGGTTCATACGCAGATTGATAAAGGACTTTTGGCGGTCAGTCAGAGTAAAAACTTGTTGCAGCAAAAATTTGGAAAAAGTTTCAACGGCAGGGTTGAAGTTATGGTCTACGCCAACGACTTCACCTTTGCCAACCTCAAACTGAAATCCGCAAACGACGGTAAAGTTTACGAGTTCAAAAACTCGCTTTTGACAGACGGAGAAAACGGCGTTTTTGCGGCAAGTCCGATGTTGAAATTTGACCGTAATAAAAAAATCACTGCCACGGCAATAGCAGGCAGCGATAACACGGTGATTGAAGATTTCGGAATGGAGCCGTGGACAATAGTAATGGACGGACTATTGATTGACTTAGACAATCACCAATACCCGACGGCAAAGGTTCAAACATTCAGGCAGATGTTTGAAACCGCCGGTATTTTTGAAGTCTTGGAATGTCAGCCGATGCTGGATTTAGGAATTACGGCGTTGTACTTTGAAAACGTAAAAAACTTGGCTGTTGTAGATGATTATCCCGACACGGTAAAATATCAACTGACAGCCAAAAGTATACAGCCGCCGGAGTTTGACATCAATTAACGGTTGATGTGCGGATGAAAATCTCTAACTTCAACAGTTAAATCGGGATTATGGTCTACCAGTTCTACCCGCAAATCAGGATTATGGTCTACCAGTTCGTATTCACCGCAATCGCTTGGATGGTGTTCCATCACATAAATATCGGGATTGTGGTCAACGATTTCCACTCTCAAATCGGGGTTATGGTCAACAATCTCTACTCTGCCATGCAGGGGGAATGTCTTGCCGTCAGACTTGCGGGTAATCGTACAAGTATTCTTGTCGATGGTAAACTTGCCGATGTCTACGGTTTGGGCTGCGGCGGCGTAGCATATTAACGCCATTAAGAATGATAACAGAAACTTTTTCATGGTGTTTAAACGGTATTTAAAAGGTTATTAAAAACGGTGTAAATATATCAAAAAATGTATTACGTGGCAAAGGCAGAGTTAAAAATCGGCAAAATAAATTTCAAAGGCATTACGGAAGCAGAATTTGAGTCAAGCGTTGACACCATAGGCGGCACGGCAAAAATCACTCTTCCGAAACGCCTTACGACAAAAGACGGCAAAGCACTGTTGGACCTTATCCATACTGGCGACAGAGTTGAACTGAAAATTGGCTACAACGGCGACCTCAAAACCGAATTTACAGGCTATGTTTCGCACATCGGCGACTCTACACCGTTAGTCTTGGAATGTGATGACGCTTGGTACACATTCAAAAAGGCGGCGCACATCACCAAAAGTTACAAGAGCGTATCTTTGAAAGACCTGTTAAAAGACTTGTTTCCCGGTTACGCGGTGGAATGTCCCGACTTTACTTTTTCGGGCGGCTACATAATAAAAGACGTTACGCCCTACACCGTAGTCAAAAAGATAAAGGAAGAAGTCGGGTTCTGCGCCAAGTTGGACGAGGAAAACAAAAAGATTTCGTGTTTCTGGCCTTTTGACTTTAAAGGATTTACTTGTCATACCTACGTGTTCGGCACAAGAAACGGCACATTGTTGAAGGAGTTGAGGGACAAACGCCTTGCGCCGAACATCGCGGCATGCAACCTAAAATTTGTCAGAAAGGAAGACCGTAAACTTCAAATCACCGGCAAAGCCAAGCAGAAAAAAGGCAAACCCCTGACGGCGGTTGTCGGCAGCAAAGAGGCAGACGCAGAAAAGCGCACAATGAATTTCGGGTCTGACGTAACCTCCGAGGCGGAACTCAAAAAGCGCATCCAGACAGAACTTGACAAAAAGAGTTTTGACGGTTACGAAGGTTCAATCACGGGATTTGGCTTTCCGCAAACCAAGCCGGGCGACTCTCTGAAACTTATCGACAAGGAAAACCCCGACCGCGAGGGCGAATACCTTATTAAAAAGGTGAAAGTAAAGTTTTCTCCGTCGGGTTTCAGACGGGAAAACGAACTGAGTTATAAAATTGATAATTGATAATTGACAATTCACAATGGCAGCGGAAGACAATCTTATAAGGCTTATAGAAACGGTGGTTGCGCATTACGGCAACGACGGCTTTATTTGCGGCGTTGTACAGTCGGTCAACAAAAAAAAACTTACCTGTGATGTTGTTTTGGACGATGATTTGGTTTTGTCGGACTGCCGTTTGGGTGCGGTTGTAATGCAGGAGACTTTCAATCATATAACGGCGTTTCCGAAAGTCGGAAGTTATGTCTGCGGCGTTGCGACAGCGGATTTGCGGGACGTTTTGATTGTAAGCATAAGCGAAGTAGAAAGCGTTGAAATCAAAGCCCCAATAATTAAGATTAACGACTTCAAAACGCAGTTGGACAAGATGTCGGCACGTATCGACTGTATAATTAACGCGATTAAAAACGGTACACCAAACACACAAACTTTTGATTCTGGTGCGGCATTGCAACAAACCATTATTGCACTTTTGCCGACCGACAAAGACAAAGAAAACTTTAAAACACTTGCGGACTATGAAGGGAATTGAACTTGACGAAAATTTTGACTTACAGACAGAAAACGGCGCGTTGAAACTCGGCGAAACCTCGGAGCAAAACGCCGCTCTGATTGTCAATTCAGAAAAAGGCGAGTGGAAAGAGTTTCCGCAAATGGGCGCGGGGTTAAGACACTTGGTAAAGTCGCAAAACTCGGAGCGCGAAATCATCCGCGAAGTGTCAGTGGCTTTGACCTTCGACGGTATAAACGCCGCCGTCGTCATTAAGGGCGGAAAACTTAGTATTGAACTTTAAGAACATGGAAGCGGTTTCTACATATAAACAGAGCCTTTTTGACGTTGCCTTGCAGCATCTTGGCGACGCTCAAAAAGCCTTTGACCTTGCAGTCTTGAACGGCAGGTCTCTGACGGACGACCTTGGAGCCGGCGAGGTCATAATCTTTGACGAGACACAGAAAAACCGCCAAATGACACAGTATTACAGTGTCAACGCCCTGCAACCTGCAACCGCACTCAGCGAGACGGTTGATATACCGGGCGGTATCAACTTTATGGGCATTGAAATAGACTTTATAGTATCATAAAAAATGGCAAGAACGGTAGACGAAATAAAAAAAGATATGGAGCGGCGGTGGATGGAGTCCGCCGCACTCAAAACGCTTTACGGCTGGGAACTCGGCTCTGACAACAAGCCGCCGGAGTTTGCGGCGTTTTATTCCAAAGCGAGCCTTGAAAACGTTTTGCTTTATATCGTGGCGTTTTGCGGTTACGTGATTGAGCGTCTTATGGACGAAATCAGAAAGGAGATTGAGGATGAAATTTCAACAAAAGTGCCGGGTTCGCTGTTGTGGTATGTCAAAAAGATGAAAGAATTTGTCTATATGCCTTATTTGCCGGAATCAGAAAGGGACAAGGTTGTTTTTGATGACAATTCGGGCGAGTACACAATAGACGAAAGCCTGAGCACGGCGGCTCTGGACAATGCGCAGATCATAAAACACGCGGTTGCCATCGACGACAACAGAGCAAATTATTTGCAGATAAAAATAGCGACGGAAGATTCAGAGAAAAACCTCAAACCGCTGACTCCGGCGCAAAAAGAGGCGTTTGAAAGTTATTTTTCGCGGATAAAATACGCAGGTGTCAGAGCCAAAATAATAACCGCTGACGGAGACAGGTTTAATTGCAGCGTTACCGTCTGGTATGATGCAATGTATACCGCCGCAGACGTAAAACGGGACTGTGAAAAGGCTGTTAAAAACTATATAAAAGGTTTGCCGTTCAACGGAGAATATTCCAACATGGCACTGATTGACAGTCTGCAAAATGTCAAAGGCGTGAAGATTGCGGAACTGTCGTCTTCGAGTTATACACTGAATCAGAACGGACGTACACAGAAAATTACGGCGAAGGTGCGGCCTTTTGCAGGTTATTTCAATGTCGGAAGTCTGAATTTTACAATGAAATGCTATGAATGAGAAACTTTTGAGAATTGATTTTGCGAAACTGTGCGCATTGCTTTTGCCGGTAAAACTGCGCCAAAACCGCATTATAGAGGTTTTGAGCGTACTTGTAAAACCGTTTGAAAAGTTGCTTAACATTCTTTCTGAATACCGCCGGGACGTTTTGCAACGGCTGAAATACAACGGTCAGAAATGCCGCTTGGAATACTGTCTTAATTACATTTTCGGCGACAGAAAGGAGATTCATAATTTGAAGTACAAACGCCGCATTTTGGTTTTGGACAGCGAGAGACCTGAAAGTCCGCCCTATATAATCTACCGTCGCGGCGTAGAAATTGTCTACGACAAGCCGAAACGACGGGGAACTTACGGTCAGGTGATACTAAACAAGCGCGGTGTCAACAGCCGTGAGTGGCCAGCATTTATCGTTGAGCCATACGAGATAGCCGATATAAAAAACTTTCAAGACGAACTTGTGGCGGTTACAAATTATTACAAAACGCAGGGCAAAGCATGGGAACTGCAATTTAGAAACGACAAAAATTAAAAATACGATGGAGAAAGATTTTTCAAAAAATATGGTTTACGGCAATTTTTGCAGTATGGAAAACGATGCTTTTCCTATTGACTGCGAAACTCTGGCAGCATTGCAGTCCAATACAAAAAAACTTGCCGTCATAGCACTTATTTCCGGCTGTCCAAGGCTGATTCTTACTGGCTGCGAACTTTTGGCAAACGGCTACCGTTCCGAAGGTTATGTTTTTATGGTAAACGACGAAAATCCGCTCACCGGAGAAATTTTGTATCATCCTTATCAGTCGGGCGGCAACTTTTGCCGCATCACGGAGACCGATGAAACCGTTACCGCCGACGGTACTGAATATCCGAAAGCATATACGGTCAGGTATTTGGCGGACAGTTCGTCAGGTAGTCTGCCGTGGTCGCAGTTCTCGACGCTCAAAGGTATAACCAACTTGGAGTTATATCTGCTGATTGATAAGACTAAAACGTCATTAAATAATTCTTTAAATTTTGTTTTAGAAAGATTGGATAAATTCAGCGAGTCAGTTTCAAAGGATATTACAAACGAGATTAACACTGAGGCATCGGCAAGAAAGTCAGCGGATAATGCAGAGGCATCGGCAAGGAAGTCAGCGGATGACGGATTGTCAGCCCGTATCAATGCCGAAGAATCAGCAAGAAAGTCGGCAGATGACGGATTGTCAGCCCGTATCAATGCCGAAGAATCAGCAAGAAAGTCGGCAGATGACGGATTATCGAACCGTATTAATGCAAACGTAGAATCTATAAAGGCGTTAAGCAAGCAAATAGAAGCGATTAACGGCGCACCGAAAGGAATTATTGTTATGTGGAGCGGGAGACCAAGTACTATTCCAAACGGTTGGGCTTTATGCGACGGCAATAATGAAACGCCAGATTTACGCAGTCGTTTTATTGTAGGTGCATGGGATGACGTAGACGTAAATGATGATTGGTATGAACCGTATGGCGAAAGTAACGGATTAAGTTCTTATGTTGTAAAAAGGACAGGAGGTGGTGAAAGTGTAAGACTTACTACATCTAATTTACCTGAACATAACCATAGTGTTTCAATGGGTGCCGCAGGGTTACATTGGCATTACGTATATCAGAATAACGGTCCTCATAAAGTTGATTATCGTTCTGGTAGTAGTAATTGGTGTGCAGATGAAAAATATGGAGGCATAGAGTTTGAAAACGAGATGCCAAAAGATGGAACTTACACTATCGGATTTTCGGATGCAGACGGCAATCATACTCATAAAATAACAGAATCTTCTATTGGAGAAAATAAACCGTTTAACATATTGCCCCCTTATTACGCACTTTGTTTTATTATGAAATTATAGTTTAACCATTTAAATATATAACAATTATGTCAGGAATTAAAAAAGACAGGGAAGTCCTCAAAAAGCGTTTTTTGAAGGGCATGTACCCGACCGAAGACGACTTTGCAGACGTTTTCGAGAGTTACGTCCACAAGGACGACGAAATCATTAACAACAAGGCGGACAAAACTGCGCTTGAAAAATTCGCCAAAGAAATTGAAGGCGTTTTGGAAGTAGTTCGTAATGAAGACGGCACTGTAAACAAGACCGTGATTCAAGACCTCACCAAGCGCATTGAAGACGCGGAAGAAGACCTCGCCGATGCAGCCAATAACGCCGAGAAAAACGGTGATGCCGTTGCAAAAATTCTCACGATACTCGGCAAACAGGACGGTGAGACGGTGAGCGAACTTGCGGAGCGTTTTTCGACGTTAAGCGGCAGTTACGCGACTGTTTATGCTTTCGTCTCGAAAGTAAAAGCGTTTCTTGAAAGTGCTGATGCGTCAGACGAAACGATTAACCGTTGGCAGGAGATTGAAAGTTTCTTGCAGGGTATCACAGACAAAGAGACTTTGACGGGATTGTTGGAGAGTCTCAAAACGGAGATTATGCAGTCAGTTCCGAAAGGAAACTTTTTGGAGCAAGTTGCAGATTTGGACTCATACGACAATGCGCCCGAAGGTAAAATTGTGCAGTATATCGGTCAGACAAACGAGAAGTACACAAGAAATTTTACCTACGAAAGGGTAGGTGCATCGTTCGGGAAAGTCGGCGATAAGGGTATATTAATACAAGAAATTCAAAAATTAGCATCGGGTAGCGTTGAATCAAATTTAAAATCAAACTCATTTTTACGATTAACAGGCGAAAAAATTCAAATGTACGGAGGACGTAATGCCAACGAATATGCTATTATAACAAACGAAACGCCAAAGATTGGGGATTTTGTAACAGAACTTAACTATGGAAAAAAATATATCATAACAAACCTTAATGACAAAGGTGATTTTTGGTATGTAACAGTAAATGACGGAGATCAAGAAATACCCAATTTACGTGTTAATAAAGCAACAAGAACGTTAGATTGTTTTATTGACCAAAAAGATAATAGATATATTTTGGTACCATCGGGACTCTATATAGAAGGATTGAAAGGTCCTTCTTATTTGAAAGATATTGTAACAAACTCAACGGTTTATGCAGATTTCATTTGTCAAACTTTAAAAACTGATATTACAGTAACTTCTTGGCAACATATTCCCTCATCACCAGTTATTTATTAATAGAAGACCTCGTAATTTAAAAGCGGTTGTCGCAATGCGATTACCGCTTTTTTGTAGGTTTGAATTTTGAAAAATGTAGGATTGAATTTTGGGGAAATAGAAAGTTGCGAATTTTCAGTGTGTCAAAAACATAGCGTAAATAAACGCCTTTTATATTTTTATACGCAAATGTAAAAAGTATTTTAGAAATGTCCAAAAAAAAGTTTTGAAATTTTAGAAAATAAAATTGTAAAAAAAGTAAGAGGCTGTTTTGGACAGCCTCTTACTTTTTTTATTAATCATCGTATTCATCATATTCCTCGTCATCGGGATCATAATCTTCGTCATCGGTCTGGGCTTCTATCAGAAGGTGTATAGGCTTGTCTTCTTCCGCAGGTATGAGTACCGGCGGATTGTTGTCTGAAACATCTTCATTATAATTGTCAGGATTAGGCTTGTCGTCAGGCGAAGGAGTGTACAACTCGGAAGTCAGTTTGTAGTCCCAGCCTTCATCGGATTTTGAATGACTTACTGTATAGTAATAATGTAGAGACTTGGTAGGACTGAACGCCCCTTTTAGCCCTACGGCATAATTAACGTCATCAAAATTTGCTTTGTCTCTCATTATTCTCCAATAATCGGCAGGACCGCAATAATGCCTGTACCAATCGCGGCGGTTGTCCTTAGTATCAGTCATTTTCGGGTCAAAAGGTACAAAATCTTCAACTCCGGCAAGTTCGTATGCCGCATTTTGAAGTTTACGGTCAGGATACAATAAATACATCGGTTTGTCGTACTTGGATTCAACAAAACTGATTAAATCTGAATCCGGCTCCGGGGTGAAATCTTTGAGAACTTTTTGAACAAATAGTCTTAAATCCAACCTTGCAATATTGGCAATCATAATAAGGTCTTTTTCCTTTTTGGCAAGATAATCAACATCACGTGCCACGTCAGCAATCTTTATCAACCTTTCGGGAAATGTTTTATAAATATATTCCAAAACATCGTCATCGTTATAACGTCCGAAATCATGAACCATACAGCAGCCGCCGTCAGCCGGATTACACGAAAGACCTACTCCTAAATTCGTATAGCCCGGTCCGAGAAGGTGCCGGCGGTGTCCGTAATTCGGAGCCTGACCATTGTCAATAAGCCATTGTATAGTAGGTTGTATTCCGTTTTCATATCTGCCCCAGGCAATATTTTCAGCACCGTAGTTCCAGCAGTTGAAAAGCACTACAACACGGTGAGTGCAGCCTGTGCCGTCGCCGGAAGTATGTGCCTGTTTTTTGTCATCCTCGGCATGCGATTGCGCCGCCCTTGACAAATATTTGTCAGGACGTAAAGGAAACAACCCTATTGACTTGTCAAGGTCTTCTTTTAGTGTTTTAAAAGTCTCGCTTTCGTTAGTATACCAGTCGGAACAAAACGCAGCCATAAAAGTTTCTCCGAAAAGATGTCCGTTGAAACGGGCAAGGTTGGCAAAATATATGCTCTGCTTGGAAATCTCCGAAAGATAATCCGCGTCTTTGGCTGTGTTGGCACGTTCTAAAACCTCAGGATCCCAGTACTTTTCGCACTCGGCAATTTTCTCCTGAATTGTCTGCGCATTTAGACCAAATGCGCAAACAATTAGGAAAAAAGTTATTGATATTTTTTTTATTTTCATTATTACAATAATCCGTTAATAATCATAATCATCGTCCCAAAAATCGTCGTCATCGTCATCATAGTCATCGTCGTAGTCCCAAAAATCATCGTCATCGTAGTAATTATCGTCGTCATCGTAGTAATCACCTTCATCGTTATAGAACTCGTCGTCTTCGGCATTGTAATAATCATCGTCGTTCCAAAAATCGTCATCATCATCGTCATCATAAACATCAGCATAACCGTAATCGTCATCGTCATCATCTTCACGGTCATCGTTGACTTTGTTGTTGTCGATTTTGTTGTCGTTGTCGTTGACTTTGTTGTCGTTGTTGTTATGACTGTTGTCGTTATTATTATCGCTTTCACCGTTTTTGTCGTCACGGTCGTCAGAAAAATCTTGTACGCAACAAGACCTATACTGCTTGTGAGAGCCTATTGAAACTCCTATACGGATAAAACTCTTATTGAGAATATTATGACGGTGTCCTAATGAAGGAACATCTTCGTCAACAAGAAGTTGCAAAACAATATCCATAGCAGAGGAATATCCGAAAGAAATGTTTTCACCCATATATCCACCGTTATAATATTTGCGGACACGGGTAAATGTGGCTGTTCCGTCTGAGGATTCGTGCTGAGTCAAACCTTTGGGACCGATGTCGTCAACGTGAACTTTTGCAGCCTTGGCAAGACGGCTGTTGGGCTTTAACATCGGAAGATTTTTTATACCAGCCAAATCTTTAAGAAGTGATTGTTCGTATGAATTGGACGAATTTTTCATCTTTGAAAGATATTGGTTGGCAAAAGTCTGACCGTCCAAACGGGCAAGATTGCAATAAAGTATCAGGTCTTTTTCCGCTTGCGAAAGATACGAAGCATCTTTGGCAGTATTGGCTTTTGCTAACTGTTCGTTACTGAAAGTGCCGGATGAGGCAGTTTTGTTGCCGGAATTGGAACTTGGTGCTTGAATACCTCTCGGATTGACGGTTCTGGCTTTGTTCGTATGAACAGGTCTTGACACCGGGCGTCCGATTGTAACTTGTGCGTATGCCCCGAACGAAAATACCGCAAACAAAGCGGTAAAAAATAAATATTTCAATTTCATAATGGTAATTGTTTATGTTATTTGTCTATCAATTCATTTTTTTCAATTGTCCAATTTTCTCTCTGACCTAAGAGCGGATTGTCGCCTTTGAACATTTTGGCAGCCTCTTCGTCGCCTTTGAGTTGCCAGTCGAGCCAAGCCAAAGCCACAACGGAAAATTCTCCGCCAAAAGGTTTTGAATATGTGCCGCCGTGTCCTACGGGAAAGTTAGCCGCAAAAGCAGGCTGTTTGGTTATTCTATGAAAATCGTCCATGCCGTTTTCGTAAGCGATGTCTTCTTTGCCGCCCAAAATGTAAATTACCGGAGTATGTATTTCTTCAAGTTTTTCTTTCGGAGGCATAGGCATATCTGGCATTGCGTTAACAGGGTTGATAAAAAGTCCGCTGTTACAAATCATCAAAGTCTTAAAGCGCGGGTCGGCACAGTTGAAAAGCGTCTGCAAACCTCCGCATGACATTCCTGCTGCGGCGATGTTTTTAGTATCAACTTTATCAAAAAGGTAACTGTTTTTGTCTGAGTTTTGAGCGATTGCCCAATCCACCGACTCTATTTGCTGCGACGATTTTGAAATAGCACCTTTATAAATAACAGTGTCGTGGGGCATATAACCCGTTGCGACAACAAGATAACCGTGTGAGGCTATTTCGTTAAGAAAATTGATGTGTTCGTGCGGAGAGTTGTTGCATGCACCGTTGCCCCAAACTAAAACCGGCAAAGGGTTTTCTTTGGAAAATTTTGACAAGTCTTTCGGACAAAAAACCGTGTGGGCGGTAAGTGTGGAATCTTCAAACATAACGGCTTTGAAATCTCCTGAGCCGCCGTTTTCTAAAACGATTTGATTTTCAGGAATTTTAACTTCCTTTTGTGCAGACTGCTGCTGAGTTGCACCACCGCAAGAGGCTAACAAAAATGTTGCTGCGGCATAAATTAAACTGTGTGTTTTCATTTAAATTAATGATTTTAAACAAATTTGTGGTGCAAAGTTAAAAAGTTTTCATCAAAAATTTGCAAACTCCGTGTATTTATTTTAATTTTGCGTTAACACAATTACACTAAATAATTACAATATGGATTTAAGAATCAAAGATTTGAAAGCGGAAGTAACTCAGGAATGTTACTCAATTTTGTCGTTTTGGCAACAAAACACTCTGGACGAACAAAACGGCGGTTTTATCGGGTCAATAGACCTTGACATGACAAAGCACCCTGAAAGCGAAAAAGGTGCAGTTCTTAATGCTCGCATACTTTGGGCAT
>JAEEXW010000259.1 GCA_016287995.1 Bacteroidales bacterium | reverse complement strand
TAACAAAGCAAGTGCTTGAACCTCTGCTTGATATAAAAGATCTAAGAACTTCAAAACGGATAGATTTTGTGGGCGGAATACGCGGTTTGAAAGAGTTGAAAAGACGCGTAGACAGCGGTGAAATGAAATGCGCTTTTGCTCTTTATCCCGTCAGTATGTCGCAACTTTTGAACATTGCCGACACGGGCAATATCATGCCGCCAAAAACGACTTGGTTTGAACCCAAACTCCGCAGCGGTTTGGTAATTCATACTTTGGATTAGCACAATAACGGCAGAAATAAAACGTTGTAAAAAATAGAATTTTAAAATTATAAAGATCATGAAGAAGTTTTTGTTATTAGCGGTAACAGCAATTTTGGCGGCGGTAATGTTTCCGTCGGATTGCGCCGCCCAGAAAAAATCGAAAAAAGAACTCAAAGCGGAAGCAAAAGCGGCGGCGGATTCTATCGCGGCTCTCAATGCTCTGGTAGACGCAAAATTAGACAACTCCGTAGAAATGACTTTCAAATATACCGATCACAACTTCGGGACTATGGAACAAGGCTCTGACGTTTCGTTCAATTTTGAGTTCGTCAACACCGGAAAAGGCGATTTGATAATCAACAACGTAGCAACTTCATGCGGCTGCACAACTCCCGAATGGACACACCAGCCGGTGCCGTCAAAAACACGCGGTGCGGTCAAAGTAAAATATGACTCAAACCGTATCGGTAATTTTTCAAAAACTATTACCGTTTACAGTAATGCAAGCAATTCCCCCGTCGTGCTGACGATTAGGGGCAATATCACAGTTAAACAGAATTAAAAAAAATGCCAAAAATATCGAAGACGGGACGTTTGATGCCCGCCTCACCAATTAGAAAACTTGTACCTTACGCAGAAAAGGCTAAAAAAAGCGGTGTCAAAGTTTATCATTTGAACATCGGACAACCTGATATTCACACTCCGGCTCAGGCTTTGGAAGTGTTGAAAAAATACGACGGAAAAGTCGTTGAATATTGTCATTCAGCGGGTTTGGAAAACTACCGTAAAGCGTTGACGAAATACTATTCATCAATCGGTATTGACGTAGACTACAATCAGATAATGGTTACTTTCGGAGGTTCGGAAGGTTTGATTTACGTTTTGATGAGTTGTTTTGACGCGGGCGACGAAATGATTGTCCCCGAACCTTTCTACACAAATTACAACTCTTTTGCAACGATGGCAGGAGTAAAAGTTGTTCCCGTACCGTCAAGTTTTGAAAACGGTTTTGCATTACCACCGATTAGCGAGTTCGAAAAAAGAATCACGCCCCAAACACGCGCGATTTTGATTTCAAACCCCAACAATCCGACAGGTTATCTGTACTCAATGCAGGAACTTTTGCAAATTCGTGATCTTGCTTTGAAATATGATTTATATGTGATTTCAGACGAGGTTTACAGAGATTTTTGCTACGACGGAACTCGCCATATTTCTGTTATGCAAATTGCTGGTTTGGAAAATCATGCTATCTTAATCGATTCAACTTCAAAGCGTTATAGCGAATGTGGTATACGTGTTGGTTTTGTTGTTACCAAGAATCAGGAGGTTTTGGATACGATAATGAAGTTTGCTCAGGCAAGACTTTCTCCACCGTATTTCGGACAATTAATCGGAATGGCATCGCTTGATACTCCAAAAGAATATTTTGACGAAGTTCGTGCAGAATACGTAAAACGCAGAAATTGCTTGATAAACGGCCTTAACAAGATTCCGGGCGTGCGTTCTCCTATGCCGAAAGGCAGTTTTTACACTATGGCGAAACTACCAATCGACGATTCAGAAATTTTCTGCCGCTGGATGTTAGAAACTTTCCGCTATGAAAATCAGACAGTTATGATGGCACCCGCCGCAGGATTTTATGCAACTCCCGGCCTCGGAAGAGATGAAGTACGTCTTGCATACGTTATCAACACTGATGATTTGGAAAAAGCGTTGAAATGTTTGGAAGAAGGCTTAAAAGAATATCCGGGAAGAACAATGTAAACGACAAAAAATAAGACTGACATCTTAGTCAGTCTTATTTTTTTTAATCACCCCTCCAAAAACGCCTTATATCTTTCCCATTCTGTCTGCTCATCGCCATCGAAACCCTCCAAAAAATATTCCGTCTGACAATCTTTTTTGTACGGAGACCAATTGCCGCAGACAACGCCGCCAACAGAGATTATCGGCTGAAAAATTCCGTTGTTGCTGTGCGCGTGGTGACAATGCTGTGGGTCGAGAACGATGTCGCGACTTTTGTAACTGATGAGATATTCGTCGTAAGGCGGTATCAAGAGACATTTCGCGGCGCGAAAACCACGTATGCGACAATCGTCGGCAAGGTAAAATTGGTTGCCGTTAATGCTCTCTTTGCGGAGATAACTACCCAAAATTTCAAGTCCACGACGGCACTCGCCAGCGTTCAAGCCCGACCACCATACAAAATCTTCAAATGTGGCAGGTTGACGGCTGCGGAAATATTTTCTGGTGAACATTGCGAGTATTTCGTCGCGGTTGATAATGGTTCGCGGCGGCAACTTGTTAGCGGTCAATGCGTAAGTGGCTTTCATCGGCAGAAGGTCGCCGCTGCAAATCACGCCCGACATTTCCGCCATCCTGATATGGTACGAAAGTCGGTGGTCGTCAATAGTTATGTCTTTTTCTTTCAAGCCGTTGACAATATCCTCCTTGGTTGCGCTCCGTTTTTCGCCGATGGTTTTCATAATGATTTCGCGGATTTTGAAAAGTTCATCGTCGGGAATGTTGATTTTGTTGCTGTGCATCCAACCCTTTGTGACGGCGATTGCTTTTGGTGCACAGAGGTCTATCAACGCCCAATAATCCTCGGCTGAAACCAACTGCCATGTACCGCGCATCAAGTGCAGCCGGACAATTTTCCCACTGTCAAACGCCTTTTTGAACGCCTTGTGCGACGGTCTCCGCGTCCGCATCGCCACCGCCCAACGCATCATACGGTATTCTTGCGCCTGCATTGCACACATATATTTTACAACGGTTTCGGGTGTCGCGTGCTGCGGCGCGGCGAGGTGTTGGGTCAAAAGACGGAGGGAGATTGGGTTCATAGACACTAAAATTCATTAATTGTCAAGTACCGCCGCCCGTAAACTGCCACAAATTCTGATTTGTCGCTCTGTGCTATCTCTAAGAGCAATTTTTGTTCATATTGACGTCCTACCAGCATAATTTTCGGTGTTAAATTACACTGCAAATATAAATCAAATTTCCGAGATAGCCAACTAAATCTACCTTTTTTACCCCGATTTAGTTGGCTATCTACCAAAAATCGGCGTTTTTCCGCCGATAGCCAACTAAATCTACCTTTTTTTACCACGATTTAGTTGGGTATCGAAAGAAAAATGCCGTTTTTTTTTATTCAACCGCAAAGTTAAAAAAAATTGTAAAAAAGACTATAAAAACAAAACGCAGAGACACACAATCTGTGCGCCTCTGCAATAAAATCTCCGTCAATGACGTTTATTTCATAGAGAACTTAATGGGGACGATCAGTTGAACGTCAACAGTTTGACCGCGTTGCATTCCGGGCTTAAAATCAGGCAGCAGTTTGATAACTCTTAACGCTTCGTTGTCAATGCTTTCTGTTCCTGAACTTTTGATAATTTCCGGTAAGGTTACTTTGCCATTTTTGTCAACGACAAATTTGATGTAAGCCGTACCAGATGCACCGGAAAGTTTCGCATCTTCGGGATATTGAACGTTTTCGGCGATAAATTTGCGCATTTCCGCCTCGCCGCCGGGATATTCGGGCATCTGCTCAACAACCATAAAAACGTTGTCGTTGCTCTGACCGGATTGAGCAGATTGACCGGATTTTTTGAGCGTGATGAGTGTTACAATGTCGCTGCCCGGGTCGCAGTCATGCGCGGCTTTGCCGGATAGCATTTGTATATACTCCACATTCTCGGGCGGAATGTTGTCTATGCCGGCAACTTTTTCGCCGTCAACGAAGAACGTGTGTTTCTCACCTGAGGGTATGGTAAGGGTCTTACCGTCCTCAGAAGTGATTTTTGCAAACTCGCTGCCTTGCAGCGTTTCTTTTTCGGAGTTGCAGTCTGACAGCGTAAAAGCGCAGAGTGCAGCCACAGCGACCGGGAACAATGCCTTGAATGTTGCCGCCGCTGATTTTCTTTGATTTGACATCATAGTGAAACGTAGTTTTAAATTACTGTGATTCAGGCTGCTGGCAACAGAACTCCACTTCCTGCCGGCGGCCTTTTTTATTAATAAAGTCTGATATTCTTTCTCGTTGAAACCTTCCGCAAGCACAGCCTTGTCAGCCTGAAACTCGTGAACCGCACAAAGTTCTTTTCTGAAAAGCCACACCGCCGGATTGAACCACTGAAGACAGCACGCCAAATCCATGAAAATCAAGTCGATGGAATGTCCGTAACGGATATGCGCAGTCTCGTGAACAAGGATTTCTCGGCGGTTTTCACCCAAGTCGCGGCGGTTCATAAAAATATATCTCAGCCAACTGACCGGCGATTTTACCGCTTCCGAAATAATGAGTTTCACGCCCGTTTTCAGCGTTATTTTTTCTCCGGCAACGGCTTTGACGGCAATCGAAACCGTCGAAACCAAAAACCTTAAAAAGAACACCGCCGCACCCGCCGCAAAAATGTACGGAACATAATTCCATACCGAAAAACTCTCTGTTTCGCCTGCAAATTCCGCAACTATTCCGCCGAGTCCGACCGTTGCATCAGGCGTTACATCTCCACCGTTATTAGTGGTGATAAAAGCCGGCAACTTCAAAAGC
>JAEEXW010000258.1 GCA_016287995.1 Bacteroidales bacterium | reverse complement strand
GATAACAGCGATTTTTTCGGCGTTCTTTTTGAGCGGCAAAACGTTGTTGTTGTTTTGCAAGAGGACAATCGTCTGACGCGCCATTTCAAGAGAAAGGTTTTTGTGGTCCTGACAAGAAAGTTTTGAAGCAGGAATTTTTGACCATTCCACAACGTCGGGATTATCCATTTCACCGAGATCAAAACGACCTTCAAGAAGTCTGATAACGTGTTCGTCAACTTCTTTTTCTGTTAAAAGACCTTGTTTTACAGCCTCAGGAACGGATTTATAAACGTAATTATAACCACATTCTACGTCAGTTCCCGCCATAACGCCCTTTTGAGCCGAATGAACCGCATCAGAAGAACTTTTGTGTGTTGTGTAAAAGTCCGTTACTGCACCACAGTCGCTTACTACCAAATATTTGAATCCCCAATCATCACGGAGGATTTTTTGTAACAATCTTGTATTTCCACAGCAAGGCTCATCGTCAAGACGTTGATAAGCGCACATCACTTCGCGGACTTTTGCATCTTGAACCAACGCTTTAAATGCCGGCATGTAAGTTTCCCATAAATCGCGTGCTGAAATATCAGTTAAATTTGCGCTATGTCTTGTATATTCCGGACCAGAATGTACAGCGTAATGTTTTGCACAAGCCCAAAGTTTTCTGTATTTTGAGGTTTCAGGACCTTGCAGACCGCGGACAACCTGAACGCCCATAACGGAAGTCAGATACGGGTCTTCACCGTAGGTCTCCTGTCCCCTGCCCCAGCGCGGATCTCTGAAAATGTTTACGTTAGGCGTCCAAACCGAAAGGCTGTGGAATTTTTCGTCTTCGCCGCCGTTCAACATTCTTTTGTTGTATTGCGCACGAAATTCTGTACTCGCCACATCAAAAACCTTATACAAAAGGTCAGGATTGAAACTCGAAGCCATTGCCACGGGTTCGGGAAAAACCGTAACGTTTCCCATATTTGCTGCACCGTGCAAAGCCTCGCTCCACCAGAAGAATTTTTTGATTCCCAGTCTCGGTATTGCGGGCGATTCGTCGAGCATTAATTGCGCCTTTTCGTCCAAAGTAAGGCGGCTGCAAAGGTCTTTGGCACGCTCTGTCGCACTCAAAGACGGGTTTTGATAAGGATAATTTTGGGCAGTAACCGCGCCAAAACTCAAAGTCAAAACCGCTACTAATGTTAAAAAGTGTCTCTTCATATAATTGCTTTTAAGGTTCTATAATTCTGTACTTTCCGCTCAAATGCATAAAAGCGAACAATCTTAAAAGTCCGTCGTAGTAAGCATCAAAATAACCGTCTTCCAAAGGCGCGTGTTTCAAATTCCAGAGAGCCTCCACAAACTCCTTGCTTTTTGCGTGCGAACACATTATTGAGGCTGCGGCGAGTGTAGAAACAAGACCGACAGAATGTCTTAACGCTTTCGGATAATTTCCTGCCTGCAATATTTCGTCTTCTTCGGGACGCGAGCCGTCAAGTCTGTATTGGTCAACGTATGTGTTTATGCCCTCAGAATAAAAAAAGTTCTGAATTTTTTCGCCGTATTCCATTTGCCAATCCCTATCAGCACAACTCCACTGATAATCAAGGGCGATATTCATCGGTACGCGCCAAGAGTCGAAACGGAAATTACCGACAGATTTCCAACGCGGATCGTCAAAAAGTGTTCCATCGTATTTACAAAAATCGGGATTAAGACCTGTTTTCGGGTTAACAGCCTTATGAAGGAAAGCCCTCGAAGAATCCGCCGCCGCGAGCCAGAAATCTTTTCTGCCGTCGTCAGCCCATTTTGCCCAAACCTCATAAAAAGCAGGAATATGGTATGACGGGTCGGTAAATCTGCTACCAAAATTGTCAGGAGTAAAAGTAATTAAACGGTTGTCTTTGTTAATAAGCGGCATTGAACCTTCTTCACCGTTTTTCTCCATCGCGCAGTTCAAAATATTCTGCGCTTCGGCTTTGTAGTCAATTCCCGTATTATTGCCCCAAAGGTTAGACGCAAAAAGCAAAGCCGTTACGTAATAAAGTTCTCCATCAGAGGCTGCACCCTCAGCATTATGAATGCCCGAAGTATTGCAAGACCACGCAAAATAACCTTTGCGACTACCTTCCTGATGCTGCATATATTTCTTACTCCAACGCCAAAGACGGTCAAAAATATCTTTTTTACCGAACTGAACCGCAATCATCATTCCGTAAGACATTCCTTCCGTTCTGACATCGTGATTTTTAATATCGGAAACGTATCCGAGCGAATCGCCGATTTCAAAATAAATACGATTTTCACCGAAAAAAACTTCGTTGAAAACACTTTGAAGTTTTTCGTCGATTTCGTTTTGGGAATATCCCGCTTCAAGAAAAACATTGCGGTAATTTCCTGTTTCAAACGCGCCCTTCTGCAAAGGCTTAAAATTTTTATGACATGACGATAATGCCAAAAGCAAAGACAAAAATATAAAACAATGTTTCATAGTTCATAAAATAAAGGTTTTAAAAATCCGATGTAAAATTAAATAATCCGCATTTCAAAAAATAACGATTTTGTTACAAAAATATCTCTGTTTGTAACAAAATTTCGTATATTTGCAACCATAAATTAAAGCACAAACAATGAAATCACTGATTCTAACACTTTTAGCCGTTCTCCCGTTTATGGGACTTCCGGCGCAAACCCCGTCTTCGCCTGACAAAAAAATCACTGTCAGCGGCTCTTCTGTTCAATACGAAGGGCAATCAGTTTTAACCGTCAACAATTTCAAAACCCTCAAATTTAAATTCGGCAAAACCGTTAACGAGAGTTACGAAATGCTCTCCGGCAAAAAAAGCAAATGCACAAATTCCGGCAAAGAATTTCTCGCGGAAATTGACAAAAACACCGAACTCATTTTGCGGATTTATAACAACGGAATCGCTTTTCGTTACCGTTATCATGGCTTAAAAGACGGCTCGGAAATCCCAGCCGAAAAAACATCTTACACAATTAAAGAAGGCACAAAACGCTGGTTTCAACAGTGGTGCGAATCATACGAAGGCTTTTTTCCGCTTTCGACAACTGCCAAAGAAGACCCCGTACCGAGTTTTTCTGGACTTAACAAATCAAAAGACGGTTTCAACTGCCGTTGGGCGTATCCCGCACTGTTAGAGCCTCAAAAAGATTGTTTCGTACTTTTGTCCGAGGCTGACATCAAGGCTTATAACAGCGCGTCAAGCCTTTGGAATGATAACGATTTGGAAACCTTTGAAGTCCGTCCCGACAAAAACGAGACGAAAATTTCGGGCGACTTTTTTACGCCGTGGCGCGTTGCAATTATCGGTCGCCTCTCTGACATTGTGGAAAGTACGCTAATAACAGATTTGTCAGCCCCGACAAAATACGAAGACGTTTCGTGGATAAAGACGGGCGTAGTTTCGTGGATTTATTGGGCTTACAACCACGGCTCCAACGACTACGAAATCATAAAGAAATACGTTGATTTGGCTGTTTTACTAAAACTTCCCTACGTATTAATTGATGCAGAATGGGACGAAATGAAAGACGGTAAAAGCATCACGGATGCCGTCAACTATGCCAATGAAAACGGAATCAAACCTTTGATATGGTACAATTCGTCAGTAGGCTGGATTGACGGCGCACCCGGTCCGAAGTTCCGCCTGAACAAACCCGAAGACAGAGAAAAAGAGTTCTCATGGTGCGAGAAAATCGGCGTTGCGGGCGTTAAAATCGACTTTTTTTCCGGCGACAACAACAAAAACATGGCTTACTGCATCGAACTTTTGGAAAGTGCGGCAAAACATCATCTGACAGTCAACTTTCACGGCGCGACAATTCCGCGAGGCTGGCAACGCACTTATCCGAACTTGTTAAGCACAGAAGGCGTTTACGGTGCAGAATGGTACAACAACGTGCCGACTTTTACCGACAAGGCGGCTTGTCATAACGCAACATTGCCTTTTACGAGAAACGTCATCGGCCCTATGGATTATACTCCTTGCGCGTTTTCGGATTCTCAGCACCCGCACATCACTTCAAAAGCACACGAATTGGCGTTGACAGTGGTTTTTGAATCAGGCTTGCAACATATTGCAGACCGTCCCGAAAGCCTTTTAGCACAGCCGAACGACGTTAAAAAATTCTTCGGTGAACTTCCTGCCGCTTGGGACGAAACGAAACTTGTTGCAGGTTATCCGGGAGAATATGCAGTGATAGCAAGAAGAAAAGGTGATGTTTGGTACGTTGGCGGTATTAACGGCAAAGACGAAAGCCTTTCCGTAAGTTTGGATTTGAGTTTTATAAAAGATTTTAAAGAAATCAAAGCATTTTTTGATGCAACCGACGGCAACTGGAAAATCCAAAAACCCAAAACGTTACCTACGAAAGCCGATATGCAACAACGCGGAGGATTTGTGTTAGTAATTCACTAACATAAATCCCCAGCGATTCTCGTTGCTTCTTCGTGAGTAGAAATAATATCCTCTAACGAAGGATTTTGAAGAAAAGAAGTTTTTTCCATAGTTTTCTCTATCAAACCGGACATTTCTAAAAAGCCGATTTTGTCTTGAAGAAACCTTTTTACGGCAATCTCGTTTGCTGCATTCATTGCGCAGGCGAGGTTGCCGCCTTTTTTAGCCGCCTCAACAGCCAGTGCAAGATTTCTAAAAACCGTCAAATCAGGCTTTTCAAACGTCAAGCCCTGCGGCAAAGAAAAGAAATCAACCCTTTCAAAAGTGCTTTTAAGCCTTTCTGGATAGCCCAAAGCAAACTGAATCGGCAAACGCATATCCGGCATTCCGAGTTGCATTTTTACCGAACCGTCTT
>JAEEXW010000004.1 GCA_016287995.1 Bacteroidales bacterium | reverse complement strand
GCCGGACACCGTTTGGGCAGTGAGTTCGGTAACGCTGGTTTTTATGGCGGACTGTGGACATGTACCGATTGCAGCGACATATCAGTAGTTTGGGACGTTAGTTTTCGTTCTGGGCAGTTTTATGTGTATAAGCACAGACGAGTGTATGGGCGCAATGTGCGTTTGGTTAAGTATTTAAATTAAATTATTCAAACAAGAAGAATATGAATAAAAAAATTACAACTTATATGCTGGGTGCAACTTTGACCGTGGCGGTAGCATTTGCATCCTGTTCAAAAGATACTGAAATTGAGTATCGAGATGTAATTGTTCACGATACGGTCAGAATTTCAGACAACTCGTCAACCACACCCGAAGATTTGCCCTATACGGTATCAGAATCTGGTCAAATCAATACAGAGGTATCCGGTGCGATAATCGTAAACGAAAAAGACGTAATGATAGATTATGCTGATCCTGAAAAATGCAATATAATCAAGCGCAAGGTTTCCGTGTTAAAATCGGTGGGTTGGCGACGCAAATGGGTAATTGATTGCCCGATAATGAGTGCTTTCGCAATCGACCCTAATGATAAGGAGCATGTTGACACCACAAAGACAGTGGATAATGTAACGCTCATAAATCGGGGACACATAGAAATCCATACAAAAAATATTGTAGAATGCTACAAAGAACAACTTGTGGATGATGACAATGAAAATCGTGAGTTTGAATATATCAGAATGATGGGACTGGTTGCCTCAGGAAAAAACTGCGTACTAATTAATGATGGAGTTATAGATGTTTATTTTGACCATGATCCGTCGGTAACATGCACCGTTTATTGTTTTACGATGGCAGGAGACTATGGAAGTAACATCATCAACAACGGAACTATCAATTTTAAAGGAAATGGCTCCTCGCGTACGAGAATGCGCGGTATTGGTGTTACCGGATCTCATGCTACTGCAAGCAACAGAGGAACAATGAATATGCAAGTAGAGAATGCTGAGGATAGCCGTATGATTACTGCCGGCAGCGACACCACAAATATTCTCAACGACGGAATAATGATAGCGCGTCAGCCTGGTAACACGTACGGAATGACACGTTATGGTACCAACAATATTGTAAACAACGGATACATATCTATTACTGAAACTCCAGTTCCGAACGGACAATCTTGTGTACTCGCCGATGGCAGCAAGTTTATATGCGGTATCTATGAAAACGAAAATAAGAATAGGTTTTCTGTAACTCCGCCTGCAATTAACAGAGGTACGATAGAAATTAATATTGAAGACGGCTGTGACAAGGTGTACCAAGGATATGGTATGATGTTCCACGAACTCTCTCCCGAATACGACCTTAGTATTTCCATTGTCAATGACGGGGTCATCAAGACAAGTCAAAGCGGTTCTGTTCACCACGATATGGCGGAGGCAGGTTTTATTACCACTGACAATTCGTACACGAAACCAGGTGTGATGTATCTTGGACATTGGAATACGAGGCTTCGTGATTTTTCCTCCACTCATGACTTGTTTTTGGCAAAAGGAGTAGAAATGCATTTTGGCGGCGGTTTAATAAGTCTTACCAAGCCGTCGGACTATGTTGATGGTACCAAGTATAGTGTTGCTCCCGAAGCAATAATGTATTGTGTACCCAATAGTGGAAAATACGACTATATCAACACTTACAAAGGCTACGAAACCATCGAATTCGATACGAATGAAAAAGAAATCGAAATTTCGTGGGACACAGAGAATCAAACCGTTTCTTTAAACAAAATATCTATATAGGATATGAAACGTATTTTTGTAATGATTATGGTTGTCACTGTATCAGCCTTATTTACTGTATCTTGCAGCGATGATGAAGACAAAAAATCATCAAACCAATACACATTTGTGGTGAATACCACATCATCAACTGCGACCAATTATTACAGCGGTCAGACTTTGCAGTTGGGATTTGCGGGCAGTACTGATGCCGTATCAGAGGCTGTTGTTGATGAAAACGGCAAAGCGGTATTTCTACTTCCAGCCAACCTTGCCGACTATTCAAGCAGGGATGTGTGGTTTGGCGTAAAAAAAATGGTCAAGTTTTTCCACACTCTCACTGATGCCGAAATATCTTCTGCAACGCTTATTTTGCCGGACAAAGATGCTGGCAGCATAGTTAAAGACAAGGTTAACGATTGGATTGTGGCTCTTTATATGGGTGTCAACAAAGGAGGCAAGGCGGACGGTGAACCACTTTATTGGGCTACCGGCAACCTTATCACCGAAAAAATCAACGAGCCTGGTTCGTCAACCAAGGTTGTTTACCGAATAGCCGATGAGTCTGAAAGTATGGAAGAAACGCAAATTCAGAGTTCTTTTATGAAAGTAGTTAAGGATTACGAACTTATAATCGATTCCGATGACGCATACGTTAATATGCCTAATGGAACAAAGTGGAATATGTATCAATTTGGTGATAACACAGGGTTGAGGATGTATGACATAGAGCACGTTGAGCAGTTCGTAACTGATACTAAACAAATGGCAGGTTCCAACATTGTTTATGACATAAGTGGTAACAAGGATTTCGATGTGGCCACTCAACTTGGAGGTTTATGGCGCATTCCTACGGGGGGCAAGACGGGAAATAACGAGTTTGCTGCATTTGAAGACCAAGTGGAGGAGTATGCCAACCTAAAACCTAATTTTGCGGCATACGATGACAACGGTAAGGGAATTAAATATGACTATGTGGTCACAATTGATGGCAATGATATATGCACCAATACGTTAAAATTCCCGTTTGGAGGTTTTCGTCATTCCAATTATATGTTTAAGGGTGCAGGTGTGGTGGCCACATATTGGACAGCTACTGCTGATCCGATGATGACGGAAATTTTTAACCAACCCGATATGCAGAGGGAAGAATATACTGTTGCATTCAACTTCGGGTATATTCAACAATTGCTGACGTGGTTTGCTCACCCGAGAACATCGGGAATGTGTGTCCGTCCTGTTACTGAATAATAAAAGAATACAAACCCGTGCGGACAACCGCACACAAAATAAATTATTAATTTTTTAAACATTTACCAATTATGGCAAAGAAAAAAGTATTGATTATCGCCACCAACATGGGTGCTTGGGGCGAAGAGTTGCAGGCTCCGTGGGACGCTTGCAAAAAAGCAGGATTTGAAGTAACTTTGGCTACACCCCAAGGCAAAAAACCGTTACCTTTCCAAATCAGTGTTGATCCTGATTTTGTAGACGGTGTTCAGAACATTAAAACCAACCCCGACTGGGTTTGCAAACGTTGCAAAGAACTTGTTGACGGCGACGAGTGGGCTCATCCGTTGAAATTTTCGGAGGCTAAAATGGAGGATTACGACGCTATCGCTTTGACAGGCGGTCCCGGTGCAATGATTGACATGTGCAACTGCTGGGAACTCCACAAACTCATCATGGACGCTTACAAGAGCGGCAAAATCGTTGCAGCACTTTGTTATGCAGTATCGGCTCTCGTATTCTTGCGTGACCCCGAAAACGATTACAAATCAATTATCTACGGCAAAAAGATTTGTGCTCACCCGCGTGCTTGGGACTTCTACGGACCCGGAATGGCGATGTCATACGACCTCTACGGTGCAACTCCCGACAACAAAGGAACTGATGTCATCACTCCCGGATTCCTCTGGCCTATCGAGGATTTGGTTCGCGACGCTGTTGGTCCTAACGGTGCTTGCATTGCAAGAATCAACACGAACCGCGAAAATCCGCAGGTTTACTACGATCATCCTTTCATCACCGGTACGTCGGTAGAAAGTTCTATCGCATACGGCGACAAGATTGTAGAAGTATTGAGCAAGATTTAATCAATTAACAATTGATAGTTGACAATTGACAATGAATTTTACACTGTCAATTGTCAACTGTTAATTATCAATTTAAAAAAAATATGCCTGCTATAATTATCAACAGCATAGAAATGACCGACAAGCAAAAAGCGGTCATCGCTGACAAATTTATTTCTGTATTTTCAGAAGTTTCAGGTGTTCCCAAGGACAGAATTTATTTGTTCTTCAACGGTTTTGATTTGAACGAGTGCGCTACCGGTGGAAAACTGTTTTCGGAAAATCCGCCGAAAAACGCAAAGGCAAAATTCAATGCCGCAGAATGGGAAAAATAATTAACAAGGAATAATGAACAATTAACAACGTTGTTAATTGTTAACTTTTAATTTGAAAAAATCGTGGACGTAAATCAAACCATCGTAAAAGTCCTTGAAGACATTGGCGTAAAGCACGTTTTCGGCGGCAGCGGACAGGTAAACGCTTCCATGCTGCTCGCGCTCAGGGACTCAAAAAAAATCAAGACAGTAATCATTCGCAACGAACAGGCAGCCTCTTTTATGGCTTGCGGATACACAATGTTCAATCCGGGAAACCTCGGCGTATGTTTTGCCACCGGCGGACCGGGCGCGTTCAACTTGTTTTCAGGAATGGCTGTTGCCCTTTCCGATTCGTTGCCGCTCTTGGCGATAACGGGTTATACGTCTATGAGTCAGAGGGGCAAAGGCGCACTCAACGAGTCAACCGGCCTTAGCCGCACCCCCGATTCGCAGGTGATGTTTTCTGCCACCTGTAAGAAATCTTTCATCATCGAAAATGCCGATGACACATGCGACATTTTGGAAGAGGCTCTCAACCTTGCTTTTGAAGGTCGTCCTGGTCCCGTGCATATTCACATTCCAAAAGACATTACAACGGCAGAAGTTAAAAATTTCCGTGAGGTAAAACTTAATATCAAACCCGTTTTGCCCAAGGATTCTGAAATCCGCCACGCAGCCGACATTCTTTCCGACAGCCTCAAAAAGGGCAAAAAAATGCTCGCCCTCATTGGTTACGGCTGCATACGTAGCGGCGCAAAAGACGAACTTCTGCAACTTGTTGAAAAATATCAGATTCCTTTTGTTCAGACTATGGACGCAAAAGGCTATCTACCTGAAAACCATAAACTTTGCCTCGGTATGTACGGCTCTTCGGGCGACAAGGCTGCCAACGATTATTTCGCTCAGGCAGAGACGGTAATCGCAATGGGCAACTCTTTCGCTCAGAATGCAACGTTTGCCTTCCGCCCCGACCTTTACAAAGGCAAAGAATTAGTACACATCAACATAGACCCTGTTGAAATCGGAAAAGTCTACAAACCGCAAGCCCCTGTCCTCAGCGACATAAAACCGGCTTTGCAGCAGATTTTGGCAATTCTTTCAAAAGAAAGTTTTGATGTTAAGACACCCGTACTTTCACAGGAAAAATATTACAACGAAAAACCGCACCTTGGAGCAGCAAAAACTTTTGCGGGCGACATGGTTCGTCAACTTTCAGACAATCTGCCTGAAAATGCGATTGTTATGGGTGACGCGGGCAGCCACATGCTTTGGCTTTCAAGTTACTTGCAACTTAACAAAAACCAACGCTATCAAAATCCGGGAAGTTTCGGTCCTATGGCAAGCCACACCAACGGCGCAATCGGCGTTAAATGCGCAAACCCCGACAAGGTGGTTATTGCGGGCGTAGGCGACGGCTGTTATCAGATGGCGGGTTTTGAACTTATGACCGCCGTTCAGTACAATATTCCGGTTATCTGGATTATCTTCAACAACAACGAATTTAACATTATCAAAAAATTCCTGTTGAATATGTACAACGACGAGGCGTTTATGACTTTTGACAATCCCGACTTTGTGAAATATGCGGAAAGTTGCGGTGCAAAAGGTTTCAGAGTCAATAAGTTGGACGAATTTGTACCGGCACTCAAAGAGGCAATCGCCTTGAACAAACCGTGCATTATCGACGTCCTTGTTGACAACGAGCAGTATCCGCCGTTTAACCTCGGAAAAGTATAATACAATGAAGAAACTTCTTTCAGCGGTTATATTAGTTTTTGCTGTATTGGAAACGCTGGCGCAAAACATTACGGTTAAGATTGATAATGATTCTACTTTTGATGCTGCAAATTTCGAGGTTGTGGCATCAGAGGAATTTGACAATATTGCTCCTGTTCATACCGTAAATATTGCTTTCCAAACTCTTTGTGATATTGTATTTACCTCTACTTCGCTTGATGACGACAGATTTTCTGCTCCTGACAATTATTTACGAGAGAGAGCAGATTTGCTTTTTTCGTCTAAGTTGGAGGATAATACTAATATATATGCTCTTATGGCTTTTTTAAATACTCAGGATGGGGTAAATTCGGATTCAAAACTCGTTGTACCCAATGTTGAGATTGAGCATTATTTCAAAAAGGGCAATTGTAAGGTACGGGTAGGACGCCTGCTTAATTCACTTACCAAATCGCAGTATTTTGGTCGCATTGCAGTGGAACAATCCTCGGCTCATGTTTATGGTCGCAAGGTTTATATTAATGATGCATTGGAATTTGACGGTCGGATAGGCAATGGGAGTGTCGCAGCGTATTATTGTCTTGGTATAAAACCCAGATTCAAAAAATTAGATTTGAGGGGGGTGTATGGCGGTGCAAGCAAAAATTTTGCGTCCGGATTAAGGATGCATTGCCTTCTTTCTTTCAATAGACAGTTTGAAGACGAGCTGAAGAACGAAATTACAGGTTATGAAGGAAGCAATACTTATTTTGCCGGTGAGATTGAGTTTTCGATAAAGAAAGCAATGTTTGAGGCTTATGCCAATTGTGGCGGTTATACACACTACGTAGGCAGAGTCCCTCATTCTTCCAATGCTTACGATTATCTTAAATTTTTGTCTCCTGTTGTTTCCGATACGCACAATTCTTTGAAAGAAACGTTTATTCACGCATACGGAATGAGGTTTTTCCCTAAAAGTAATTTCTTTTCGCAGGTTGGTCTCGAAAGTGAATTTTTGGGGTCGTTTTCCAATAACTTTTCGGCGTACAATTTTTGCGCATATATGAAATTGTCGCTTACACGCAGACTTTTGCTTACGTATTATTGTACACCTCAGGTTATAAAACAGCAAACTGTGGATAAGACTACCGGCGACTATTCAGCGTGCGGAAATTTTTTGCGGCTTAGTGTCTTGGTAGGCAAGCCGGTGCGTATGATGCAATAATGATTTTAACGAAATGGAACAGAAAGAAGAAAAATATTCGGTAATGTTAATGCCTGCGATACTTTCGGTATCGCTCTTGACTATAATGGCTCCAACGGCGGTAGCACCGGCGTTGGCGGCTATCAAGGAGGCTTTTCAGGGGATCAGCGAGACGGAGGCCAAGTTGGTGCTTACGTTGCCTACCCTGATGATGCCGCTCGGACTTGTGGCTGCCAAACTTACCGAGCGTTTCGACAAGAAGAAGATTTTGCTTGTTGGCATGTTTTTGTTTCTTGTTTTTGGCGTAGGCGGCGGTTTTGTCAATGATTTTGGTATGCTTATCGCAATGCGCGTGATGTTTGGCGTTGGCATCGGCATTATGACGCCGCTTTCTACATCACTTATATTTGACTTTGTGTCGGATACCAATAAGCGTAACAAGATGATGGGGTATCAAGGAGCGGTCAATCAACTCGGCGGTCTTATTTTTATGGCACTTTCAGGCGTACTTGCCAACATTTCGTGGCGTTACTCTTTCTTGTGCTATGCTTTTGTTGTAGTCTCGATAATAATGACGCTGCTCTTTATGCCTACGATACCGCCTGTAAAAAAAACAGTTGCCGGTTCCAAAAAATCTTTTAATTGGAAGATTTATCCGTTGGCATTTTTGGCTATGATGATTTTCGTGTGTTTTTTTGTGGTTAATACCGACTTAGCACTTTTTATGGCGCATGAAAATCTCGGCGACGCTAAGGACTGTGGTTTTGCATTGTCTGTGATGAGGATTCCTGCCATCTTTGCCGGCATAATGCTTGGCTGGCTTATGAAGAATCTCAAAGACTGGACGGTAACGATAGCCACTCTGTTTATGGCGGCGGGTTATTTTGTTATCGCCGAGGCTCAATCCTACAATATGATAATGGCAGGTTGCCTGATAATTGGTATCGGCGGCGGCGTGTCTATACCTCCGTTGTTTACCTTTGTGCCGCGCATTGTTACTCCAAGACAGCGTACTCTCGGTGTGGCTGTTGTGTCAATGGTGGCGCAGTTGGGACAGTTTGTGTCGCCGTTCTACACCAACTTGTTTGGCACCGGTACCGACAGCGAAGATTTGAGGATGAGGTTTATTGTGGCAACGGTTACAACAATAATCATTGGTTTGGCTGTCAAGATTTTGGCAACCACAATATCGCCAAAACCTCTTCAAGACGAAGAATAATGAATAAAAAATACTAATAATTACAATAAATTATCAAATTATGAAAGACAATTTTAAGACATTCAAACCGGCAGGTAAAATGCAGTTTGAATTTACCGATTTGATTTCCGGTTATGTAAGCAATTTCAGCGAACAGAAAAAAACTTTTACGCTGACAACCTCGGACGGCAGGGCGTTTGAAGTTGCTCTTACGGATACTACTTTTGCGCGTCTTATGCGCAATCTTGACGAACCTTATCAAGATGCAACGGGCAATATGTACAGTCTTTTGGCTCAGGACGGCAGAATGGTGTTTGCTTTCGGTATTTTCTATCCTCAGTCAAACGGTGAGTACGCTTTTGAGGCAAAACAGATTGATTTTCCCGAAAAGGCTCAGGGCAAGTTTCGTTTTGAGGAGCAAAACTGGTGGGCTAATCAGGCAAAAAGTATCTGTAACTTCTTTATCCGCGCACAGTTCCCCGACGGCGACATCAATTACGACAACTACCGCACCTCTGTAACGCTCGGCGGCAAGAGCGAGAAAAATTCTTTCCGTCAAGAGACCGACACGATTTCACGTATGATTTACGGTATGGCTTCGGCGTTTATGCTTACCGGCGAAGACATTTATTTGGAGGTTGCCGAAAAAGGCGTTGAATACCTCAAAAAGCACATGCGTTTTTATGACGTAGACGAAAATGTCGTTTATTGGTATCACGGAATCGACGTTGACTCTAACGGTATGGAGAAAAAAATCTTCACCTCTGAGTTCGGCGACGACTACGACGCTATTCCGATGTACGAGCAGATTTATGCTTTGGCAGGTCCTATTCAGACTTACCGCGCAAACGGCGACCCAAAAATTTTGAAAGATGCTGAACTTACGATCGACCTTTTTGACCGTTTCTTCAAAGACACCAAAGGCGAGGGCTACTATTCACACATCGACCCCGTAACTTTGTCTCCTAATAGCGCAAGCCTCGGCGCAAACCGCATGAAGAAAAACTGGAACTCTGTCGGCGACCATGCACCGGCATACTTAATCAATCTTTACCTCGCTACCGGCGAAGAAAAGTATAAAAAATTCCTCGAATACACATTCGACACGATTACAAAACATTTCCCCGATTATGAAAACTCTCCGTTTGTAAACGAGCGTTTTATGGACGATTGGAGCCACGATTTGACATGGGGTTGGCAGCAAAACCGTGCCGTAGTTGGTCATAACCTCAAAATTGCTTGGAACTTAATGCGTTTCCAGAGCGTTTGCCCGAAAGACTCTTACGTAGAGTTTGCAAAACACATCGCAGAGGTAATGCCTAAGACAGGTATGGACCCGCAGCGTTTCGGTTGGTACGACGTTATGGAGCGTCAACTCCGTGGCAATGAAGAGTATTACCGTTTTGCTTGGCACGACCGCAAGGCTTGGTGGCAGCAGGAACAGGGTATTTTGGCTTACGAAATCCTTTACGGCTTGTTCAAAGATGCTGACTACCTCAAATATGCCCGTGAGTCGGCAGCATTCTACAACACATACTTCCTCGATCAGGACGATGGAGCGGTTTATTTCAATGTTTTGGCTAACGGTCTGCCTTACCTTATGGGTACTGAAAGAAAGAAAGGTTCACATTCAATGAGTGCTTATCACTCGGTAGAATTGGCTTATTTGGCAGCAACCTACACCAACCTTTTGAACACCAAAAAACCGTTGCCGCTTTACTTCAAACCTGTTGTCAACGGTTTCAAAGACAATGTGTTGAGAGTAAGTCCTGATATTCTTCCAAAAGACAGTATCAAGATTGAAAGCGTAGAAATCGACGGCAAACCGTGGACAAAATTCGATGCAGAGGCTCTCACTGTTCAACTCCCCGCAGTTGAATACCGTCCGAAAGTAAAAGTAGTTGTAGTACCCAAAAACTAAAAAGCCGATGAGTACAAAAGTTTATAAAACAGGCGAGCGTTTGGATTCGTCCAACGCCGCAACCGAACAGCCGAAAATCCTCGCAATTCTCGACGGAGGCGACAATGTTGTTATTGATTTGAGCGGCTGCAATTATGTTTCGAGTGCCGGACTCCGTGTCCTTCTCTACTCGTACAAGGTTGCCGCGCCCAAGGGTTTGAAAGTCTCTCTCGCGGGTGTCAGCAGCGAAATCAGGGACGTTATGGAAATGACTGGTTTTGACAAGTTTTTTGAGTTTTACGCAACAGCGGAGGAAGCATGCAAAGAGTAGACTTATTTCCGACACACGAATACGGCGGTTACAAACTGCGCGCCGGAAGGCCTTATCCTTTCGGTGCGACAGTTGTCGGCAACGCGGTGAATTTTTCGATTTATTCGCGCTATGCCACCGACTGTACTCTCGTGTTGTTTCACAATCACGATAAAACGCCGTTTTTGGAAATTCCGTTTTTCAAGGAGTTTCGTCTCGGCAACGTCTTTTCGATGATGGTTTTCGACCTTGACTACGAAAACATCGAATACGGCTACCGTATGGACGGTCCGTTTGCCCCCCGTCAGGGACACCGTTTCGACAAGACAAAAATCCTTATGGATCCTTATGCCAAACTCATCGCCGGAAGGGATGTTTGGGGCAAAGAACCTGACTGGATTAACAATTATCAGTACCGTTCGCGTGTGGTTTTTGACGATTTTGACTGGGAAAACGACCTTCCGCTCGAAACCCCTGTCAACGACCTCGTTATCTACGAAATGCACGTCAGAAACTTTACTTGCGGCGACAAGGCGGGCGTTAAACACCCCGGAACTTTTGCCGGAATAGCGGAGAAAATTCCCTACCTCAAAGAACTCGGCGTAAATTGTATCGAACTTATGCCGATTCACGAGTTTGACGAGTTTGAAAATTCGCGCCCCGCTCCCGACGGACACACGCTTTACAATGCGTGGGGCTATTCAAACGTGGGATTTTTTGCACCGAAGGCGGCTTACGCTTCTACGGGAAAATATTCCATGCAGGTTGACGAACTCAAAAACCTCATCAAAAAACTTCACGCGGAAGGCATTGAGGTAATTCTTGACGTTGTGTTCAATCACACCGCCGAGGGCAACGAAAACGGTCCTTACATTTCGTACCGCGGTATCGACAACAAGACGTATTATATGCTCACGCAGGACGGATATTACTTCAACTTCTCCGGCTGCGGCAACACGCTTAACTGCAACAACCCAAATGTTAGAGATATGATTGTTGATTCGTTGCGTTATTGGGTGACGGACTATCATGTTGACGGTTTCAGGTTTGACCTCGCTGCGATTTTGGGTCGCGACCAAAACGGCTATCCGATGGCAAATCCGCCGCTTTTGGAGTCTCTGGCTCATGACCCGATTCTTGGAAAGACAAAACTTATCGCCGAGGCTTGGGACGCGGGCGGACTTTATCAGGTCGGTTCATTCCCGTCATGGGGACGCTGGGCAGAGTGGAACGGAAAATTCCGTGATGCTGTCCGCCGTTTCGTCAAAGGTGACGAACACGTTTTGGACGATGTAAAAGAGAGAATCACCGGCTCGGCAGACCTTTACGCTTCCGCAAACCGTGGCATTAAGGCGAGCGTCAACTTTGTAACGGCTCACGACGGTTTTACGATGATGGACTTGGTTTCTTACGACGGCAAGCACAACGAGGCAAACGGCGAGGGCAATCGCGACGGCGACGACAACAACAACTCGTGGAATTGCGGCTGGGAAGGCGAGTCAACCGACATCGGAACCAACTTCCTCCGTCACAAACAGATAAAGAATTTTATCTCTATTTTGATGACTTCGCAGGGAATCCCGATGGTGCTTTCAGGCGACGAAATTGGTAACACGCAGTTTGGAAACAACAACGCATATTGTCAAGACAACGAAATATCGTGGCTCGATTGGAAAAACCTTGAAAAGAACGCGGACATTTTCAATTATTTCCAGAAAATAATAAAATTCCGCCGTCAGCACAAGGCTTTGCGTTACGAGTATCACTTGGGACACTCAGACTGGCGCAACCTCGGAATGCCTGATTTCTCTTGGCACGGTGTTAAGGCATGGCAGCCTTGGAACACGTATAACAACCTGACTCAGGCGTTTATGCTTAACGGACGTTATGCAGACTCTGACGGCAAGCCTGACGATTTTATCTACGTCGCGATGAATATGCACTGGGAGATGCACGGTTTTGAACTGCCGCAACTTCCCGACGGCTTAAAATGGCACGTTTTTGCTAATACGGCGATGGCTGCGCCTCAGGACATTGTAGAGCCGGGTTATGAAATTCTTATTGACAATCAGTGGGAAGTTCTCGTTGAAGCAAGGTCGATAATGATTCTTGTTGGAAAATAGTAATTAACAAAATTAACACACGTAAAAACATGGAAAATACATTTGAAGTAAAGCAGGACGGCACAGTCCTTAATATCGTTCTTAACGGACAACTTGCAACGGCAAACGCTCCGGCGTTGATGGAAGAACTCAACAAATACAAAAATCAGGGCGTAACGAAAGTTTCGTTTGATGCTACCAATCTGACATACATCGCCAGCAGCGGCATCCGCGTTGTGATTTTTGCAAAGCAGAAACTCGGCGGCAACCCCGAAATTGAGTTCATAAACTGCAATCAGGAAATCACCGGCGTTTTTGAGATGACCGGCATAAAGGAGTACATCAACTTTATTAAAAAATAGATGAAAAAACTCCATTTTGAATCGGTAAAAGACAAAGCGGACGAAATCGTCAGTGCCGTCATTGGTACTGACGAGGTTTCGTCATGCAAAAATGATTTTTTTACGCTTCACCTTGTCTGCGAGGAGTTAATAGTAAATATTGCGAGTTACGCATACGAAAACGACGGCTATCTTGACGTTGAAATCGAAAAGATGCCTTCGGAGATTACGATTCGTTTCAGGGACGGCGGAAAAAAATTCAACCCGCTTGAAAGGGAAATGCCCGACACCACGCTGCCTCTTGAAGAGCGCGGTATAGGCGGCTTGGGTATTTTCTTGACCGTCAAGAAGATGGATAGTGTCGTTTACGATTACGTGAACGGCGAGAACGTTTTAACCGTAAAAAAAACAATAGTCAATGAAAAATAAAATCGGCATATTAATCGAAAGCGATTATTACGAGAACGAGATTTTTTATTATCAGTTCCGTTTCCGTGAGGCGGGTTTTGAGCCTCATTTTCTGACTCGTCTTTGGGGCAATGACTCGATAACGTTTCAGGGTCACGAGTTTCGCGCTCCTTTTTACTGCAACGAGAGTTTTGAGTCTTTGACCGACAAGGACTTGGACGAATACGCTGCGGTAATTGTTCCGGCAGGTATGGTTTCCGACCGTCTGCGCTACACCGAGGACGTAAAGAAAATTCCGCCCGCAAGCGAATTTATAAAAAAGGTTTTTGCTCGAAAAGACATCGTAAAAGGCGTTATTTGTCACGGTTTGTGGCTTTTGTCGCCTGTGAGCGAGGTTGTAAAGGGCAGAAAAATGACCGTTCATAATAATCTTCTTGGCGATGCCAAAAATTACGGCGTAGATTATCAGGATGTTGACGTTTGTGTTGACGGCGACCTTGTTTCGGCACGCACCGGCGGACATTGTTATCTTTTGGCAAAAGAGATTTTGAAACTTGTCAGTAAAAAATAATAAACAATCATGGCAGTAAAAATATTAAGCGTTGACGACGAGACAGACCTTGAAGCACTTTTGACCCAGTATTTCCGCCGCAAAATCCGCAAAGGCGAATACGAGTTTTTTTTCGCGCACAACGGTCTTGAAGCATTGATGGTACTTTCAAAAAATCCTGACATCGAAATCATTCTCTCCGACATCAACATGCCGGAAATGGACGGTCTTACTCTTCTTGCAAAAATCAACGAAATGCGCAATCCCGCTCTTAAATGCGTGATGGTGAGCGCATACGGCGATATGGGCAATATCCGTCAGGCGATGAACGGCGGTGCGTTTGACTTTGCCACAAAGCCTATCGACCTCGACGACCTCAGCCTTACAATCGAAAAGGCTATCGAACAAAACAAGTACATTCATTCTTCACAACAGGAACATTCGCAACTTGAAAGCCTGAAAAGCGACCTCAGCATTGCGAGCGAAATTCAGCAGGCAATTTTGCCGAGAGTTTTCCCGCCGTTTCCGGATATGTGCCAATATTTGGGCATTGCCGCTTCGATGACTGCCGCAAAGGACGTCGGAGGCGATTTTTACGACTTTTTCCAGTTGGACAGCGACAGAATCGGCTTTTTGATTGCGGACGTTTGCGGCAAAGGTATTCCGGCGGCAATTTTTATGGCTGTCAGCCGTACCGTTATCCGCACTACTGGTCTTAGAGGACTTTCTCCGGCGGAATGTATTGATGTCTCAAACAAACTTATTGCCGCTGATTCTGTTGACTGTATGTTTGTTACCGTGTTTTACGGCATTTACAATGTCAAGACCGGTGAGGTTGTATATTGCAACGCCGGACACAATCCGCCTCATATTTTAAAGGCTGACTGCGGTATTGAAATTCTTCCGAAACCCAAAAATATGGTTGTCGGAGCAATGGATTTTGCTGTTTATAAGCAGGATACGGTTCAACTTGAAAAAGGTGATGCTTTGGTCTTGTTTACGGACGGCGTTACCGAGGCTATGAACCCGCAAAAGGAAGAATTCGGAGTGGCACGTCTTAATGATTCGCTTCAAGATGCTGCAATGCGCTCGCCGCAGGAAATCATCGACACCGTAAAAGACGACATCAAAACCTTTGCTGACGGGGCTGAGCAAAGCGATGACATTACAATGTTGGTAATTAAGAGGGTAGGATAATTTTGAACAAAAAAAACGTCATAATAGGTTCGCTGTCGGTACTTCTGATAATTTCCTCAGGAGCGGCTTATTATGCCGTTTCAAAAAAAAACGAACGCATTTCAGAACTTGAAAAGCAGATTTTGGCTCTCAGCGAGAAAGAAAAGCGTAACGCCGTAGACCGCGAAGTCAGCCGTCAGTTGGAGGAAATTGCATACGAGCAGGAGCAGATTTCTAACGAAAGGCGCATAGAGGCTGAGCGTCAGTCCGTCATTGCAAAAAGTATGACAAAGAGGGCAGAGGAGGAGCGTATAAAAGCCGTCAAAGCCCAGCATGAAGCCCTTGAAGCCGAAAAAAACGCTCTTACTGCCCGCGACAATGCCGAAATTCAGCGCAAAATAGCCGAAGAAAAACAGCGTGAGGCGGAATATTCAAAAAGCGTGGTTGACACACTCAGTTTCACGGGACTCGGACATTCGCTTGCCGCGCTTTCTGTAACGCAATATCAGGCGGGAGAAAAAGAAACGGCAGGACTTCTGGCAGCCGCATCATGTTATTTCACCAAGACATACAAAGGCGATTTCTACGACCAGTCAATCTTTCAGGCTTTGCTTCTATCCTCCGGTGGAACAAGAGTAATACGTCCGGGCATGGGAATAATTACCTCGGCGGAATTTCTTCCTGACGGCGACCTTTTGAGTGTCAGCGGTTACGGAGAAATTTTTAAATGTACCAACGAGGATACCAAGGTAATCTTTTTTGACAAGAATTTCAGTTTCAGAGACTTAAAAGTAGCAGATGACGGCACTGGATACGCTTTGAGTTTTACCGGCGACTTATTTATAATAAAAAACGAAAAAACCGAAATTATAAAACTCGAAGGCATGGACAGAACTTTCCGTATAAGCCGTCTTGGTAACGGAAAACTTGCCATAGCCGGAGAAAACAAACTCGCAGTTTTTGACACAGACAAAAAACAGGTAATCAAAATTTTGGAAACTTTCGGCAAAATTTCGTGTGTCAGCCGGAAAAAAGTTTTTCTTGAAAACGGCTCTATGTATACAATTTCGGAGAATTTCATATTGGAAAAATTTGACAATCTTCAGATAAAAGGCATTGTTTCCGCTTACACAGAGTCTCCGCACGGCACTTTTGTTGCTTACGGTACAAGAGACGGCATGATTTATTTTGAAGGCGGAGGACACAAGGCGGAACTCGCCGGACATGTCTCTGAAATCACCGATCTGCATTTTGTCGGAAACGGACTTCTCTCGTCCTCTATGGACAAATCCGTCAAGCATTGGATTGCAAGCGATGGCAAAGGCATTCCGATTACTGTAAGGGAGTCGCAAAACTGGGTGATGTGCCTTGCCGTAAAACCCGGAGGAACAAAAATCGTAATGGGCGATGCTGACGGTGTTCTGACGGTTTGCCCAATTTCGCCCGGAGAAATGAAAGAGGCTCTCAAAAACTCCGTAAAACGCGATTTCACTCAAAGCGAATGGAATCTCTATATCGGAAAAAATATTCCTTATACAACGTTTTCAGACAAATTATGACGGTTTTAAAAATCATAACGGTATTTTTGTGCGCGTTTCTGTACGTTGCCGCCCCTGCCTTCGGACAGGGACACCCCGTCGTGAAAAATTTCAACGAAAACGACTACAAGGCCAATAACCGCAATTTTGACATCGCAGTCGATACTTTGGGCATTGTTTGGACAGCAAATTTTGAGGGTCTTTTGTATTATGACAACGCGCAGTGGAGAATACTCCGCGCGCCGGGTCTTGCAAGGATTACATCAGTTTTTTGCGACGGTAACGGCACAATTTGGGTGGGCGGTTACAACTTTGTCGGGAGGGTCGGCATTACAGAAAACGGTATGCCCGAACTCATAAGAACCGCCGGAAAAAAACTTTACGAAGGCGAGGTGGAAGCCTTTTGGCAAGATTCCTCCGGTGTAAAATTTGTTACCGGAAAAGGCAACCTCTGCCGTATAGAAAACGACTCGGCTGTTTTAGTAAAGAAGATACGTGGCGCAACGGCAGGACTTTCAGAAACAATAGACCTTGACTCCGTAATTTTGAGGGACAAAATTCTTGTAAAGACCGGTGTTATTCAAACGGTTGACCTCGGTATCGGATACAAGGCGGTCAATATTCAAAGCGAAGGCATATCAATCACAAAAAATGATTCGGCGGTTTATTTTGTCAATGCCGAATGTGGGCTGACTTCCAATAATACGGTTAAAATTGTCTCCGGCAAAGACGGAGTTCTTTGGGGTGCGGGCGACAAAGGTGTGTTTGCTATACAGACACCCTCTCCGTATGCTTTTTTTTACCGTTCTGACGGACTTTCAGGAACGGTTATGACGATAGAAAAATATGACGGAAAAATTTATGCAGGAACGCTCGACGGCAGTTTTGTGCTTGAAAACGGACGTTTTAGGCAACTGAAAAACATTCCCGGTTCGTGCTGGGACATCGAAATTGTCGGCTCAAAAGCATATTTCGGTACTTCAAAAGGCATTTTTTCTTCTGACGGCGAGAAAATTATGTCAGGCTCTGTTCTTTCTCTAAGAAAAATTAACGACAATGCTTTTTATGCCGGCTGTATTGACGGTGTCTACTATATAAAACCAGATGAAAATTATTGTGGCAAAATATGTCCGCTTGAAAAAGTAATCAAAATAGTCGGCAAAAACGATGATTATTGGGCGGAAAGTCTTTACGGTCAGATATGGAGAAAGCCTCCCGGCGAGGATATGTTTTTCCCGCATATAGGTGCGGATTCTATTGATACACAGGCTGCTGCCGTGTTGTTGGACGGACGGCTCGCGCTGATTAATCCTGCCGATACTTTTCCTATTGCTTATCCTTTGTATTCGCATTATGATGCCGACGGCATTGCATGGCTGACTGGCAACGACGGAAAAAATATTTACTGCTATCGCGACGGACAAAAAAACGTTCTTTACAAACGACTGCTCCATCCGTTGGGCGAATATACGGTACGCGGTTTTGAAAAATGCGACGGCAAACTCTGGCTCGGTATCGGCGACGAGATTGCAGTCCTCGACCTTGAAGGTTCTTACCCCATTATTGACGCTAAGGCACGTGTCAAGATACGCTCGGTGGTCATTAACGGCGACAGCACCGTTGGGGGCGGCTTCGGACAAATGCCGAAGAATCTCGGCGAGTTTGAGCCCGAGGACAGAAACTTTAAGTTTGTCTATTCACTCGACAATGCGGGATTTTCCGGCAGACGTTTTTACCGTTATCGGCTCAACGGCTCTCCTTGGAGTATCTGGGAAGAAGACAACGATGTTGAATATCTGAATCTTCATTACGGAAAATATACGTTTGAGGTTCAGGCTCTTACGGAATACGGTGAAGAAACTGCTCCGGCAAGTATAAGTTTTACGATTCTGTATCCGTGGTACAGAAGCGGAGCGGCTTTTGTAGTTTATGTTTTGCTGCTGATTTTATTTATTTACGGCTTTATGCGTTACAGAATTCACCGTCTTAAAAAGGAAAAACTGCACTTGGAAGAACTTGTCTCGGAGCGCACGGCGGAGATTGCTGCTCAGAGAGACGAAATAAAGTCGAAGTCAGAATACCTTGAAGAAACCTTGACGGAACTTTCCAACACGCAGAGCGAACTTATCCGTCAGGAGAAAATGGCAACAGTCGGAAAACTTACGCAGGGACTTATTGACCGTATTCTCAATCCGCTGAATTACATAAACAATTTTTCAAAACTTTCAATCGGGCTTTTGGGAGACATTTCTGCCAACATTGAGGACGACAAGGAAAACATGGACGAAGAAAATTACGAGGACACTGTTGATGTTTTGGAAATGCTCAAAGGCAACCTTCAAAAGGTGGCAGACCACGGACTCAACACCACGCGCACCTTGAAGGCTATGGAAGAACTTCTCAAAGACCGTAGCGGCGGCATCGTAAAAACTGATATAAAAAAAATTCTCAGGAAAAACGAGGAAGTTGTCAGCAAATATCACGAGGAGTGTATCGCCAAATACGGAATAAAAACCGTATTCGGATTTCCCGATACGGATATGCCGTTTGACGGCAATCCTGAACTTTTGTCGAAAACGTTTATGAGTATAATCAACAACGGTTTTTACGCCGTTGTCAAAAAAGCGGAGAAAGACAAGTACGTCCCTGAAATCAGAATCACGGCCTCTGTCTCGGAAGGAGCATATCTTATAAAGTTTTACGACAACGGAATCGGCATTGAGGAGACAATTTTGAACAAGGTTTTCGACCCGTTTTTTACGACCAAGCCGACAGGTGAGGCCTCAGGCGTAGGACTTTACCTCAGCAGGGAGATAATTCAAAACCACCACGGCGAAATAAGCGTCAGGTCGGAAAAAGACAAATTTACGGAATTTACTGTGGAATTTAAGATTGAACACTAAAATATTTTTTCGTTATGGAAGACATAGAGTATTACAAACAACAACTGCAACGGCAGGAAAAACTTGCCTCGCTCGGTCTTTTGACGGCGGGAATTGCGCACGAGGTGCAGAATCCGCTTAATTTTGTGATTAATTTTTCCAAGACCTCGCAAAAACTTCTCGGTGATTTGGAGGAAGTAATCGCTGAGAACAGGGACAGAATATCCCAAGACGGTTCAGACGAAATTTCAGAAATTTCCAATGACTTGAAAGCAAATTTAGAAAAGATAATCGCACATTCGGAGCGTGCTGTCGGCATTGTAAGGGACATTCTTCTGATGTCAAGAGGCAAGGAAAACGAGTTTTTGCCAACCGATGTCTGCCGGATTGTAAAAGAGTACGTATGGCTCTCGTATCATTCTATGCGGGCAAAGTACAAGAATTTCAATATTTCGATAAAAGAAACTTATCAGGCTGACATTCCGCAGGTTAGTGTTATCCCGCAGGATTTGTCGCGGGCTGTGCTCAACGTTATGAACAACGCCTGCTATGCCGTGCGCGAAAGGCAGTTGTCGGAAGGGGACAAGGATTATACGCCTGAAATTTCAATCTCCGTTGAGTTTTTGGGCGGAAATCTCGTCATAAAAATCTCTGACAACGGCGCGGGCATGACCGACGAGGTTAAACAGAAACTTTATGAAAACTTTTTTACGACCAAGCCCGCCGGCGAAGGCACAGGCCTCGGCATGGCGATAACCCGCGATATAATCGAAAACAAACACGGCGGCAAAATCAGTTTTGTTTCCGAAAAAGGGAAAGGCACGGAGTTTAAGTTTGAAATACCGGTGAAAAAATAAATGAGACTTTTATTTGTCATATTGTTTGTATTTTTTTCTGCGGCGTTGTCTGCGCAGAACGACTCTTTGCGTCAGTTGTTTTACAAGGCGGAAAGCAATTACGAAATAGGCAAGTTTGACGAGGCTTTGGAAATTCTTGAAGGCAACTTTTCAAAATTTCCGGCGGCTCTTAAAACCAACGTCCTGAAACTTTCTGCCCTGTGCAGCATTATGAAAGACGATGACGAAAAAAGTGTCCGCTATACTTCTATGCTCTTACAGGAAAATCCCGGTTATACGCCTCTTGACGCACCGCAGAGATTCAAGGATTTGGTTGCCGAACTAAAACACGGCGGCAGCAACACCGTGTCAACCGCCTCAGCCGACTCCGAAACCTTGGACGAGGTTCCCGTGCCGGTTACGCTTATAACCGAAGACATGATACGGGCAAGCAGCGTGCATACCGTCCAAGATTTGCTTTTGCTCTATGTTCCCGGCGTTACCAATCTGGAAATCAACGGTATAATGAGTTTTGCAATGCACGGTATATATGGAATGTCGCAGGAAAAAGTGCTTATAATGATTAACGGAATAAGGCTCAACAGTTACAGCACCAATCTCGGGCTCGCCGATTACTCAATCAGCCTTGAAAAAATAAAACAGATAGAGGTCTTGCGCGGACCGGCATCATCGCTTTACGGCGACGTTGCGCTGACAGGCGTTGTCAACATCATAACAAAAGACGGCAGGGATATTGACGGATTTCAAGCCGGTGTTTCAGCCGGAAATTTCGGACAGTTTCACGGAAGCGCAATGTTCGGAAAGCATCTTTACGATGCCGACATTTTTGTCTGGGGGGCGTTGTACCGTAGCGACGGAGAGTATGTAAAGGCACAAGTAGACACAATGTTCAGCACTCTGAATTATCCTGAACATGTGATAGTCGGCGGATTCAACCACAAGCCGTCATACGACTATGGTGCCAATATCAAATACAAAGGCTTTTCGGTGATGTATACATGCAACTCGTCAAAAACGATAACGCCTTTTACAAAAGACCAGTCGGATGTGTTTGTCCCGTATTCATATTACAAATACGCCGAATACGACGGCAATCTGCCCGGACCTGCCTACACCACGCAGAATGTAAGGGCGCGTTACGAAAAGTCGTTCAAAAAACTTGACGCTTCGCTCTCGGCAACTTATTACAGGGAAAAAATGTCAAAATATATGGTTGCCGGCGACACAGTTTTATACCAGATATTTGATATGTGGGGGTATAATGAGGAAACTTATGAAATTGAATCTAAGTCTTGTACAACCGGACTTGCCGATTATATGGTTTGGGAAGATGTTAATATGTCGCTTTCCGGACGTATCGCTTACAATTACGGCAACAGGCATTGCGGCGGCATTATCACAGCCGGAACGGATTTGAGCCGTTTTAAAAAAAATTACACCCAGCATTGCGAAATATACGACTATGTCAAGCAGTATAGTCCAACTGGATATGATTATTACAGTTTCGGTAACAAAGAACCAAAAAACGCCTTGTATTTACAAGTAAAACACCGTTGGGGCAGGCTAATAATCAATACCGGTTTCCGTTACGATTACAAGAGACGCTGCGAAATTAACACGGACAACTCTATACTATCTTTTGAAGCCGAAAAAATTGACAGTATTAACGCTGATGCAAAAATACATGAGTTTTCACCGAGAATTTCGCTTATTTATACCACGGACAAAGTCAATCTTAAACTCAATTATTCAAAATCCTTTGTTGATGCGCCATACTTGTACCGTACCAATGAATTGTTTATTATCCTTTTTGGCGAAATGCTTACCCCTGAAAGACTTAACTCTTATCAGTTTACCGTTACGGGTAAAAATTTTCCGAAAAACCTTACTACGGAACTCAACTTTTTTTACAACGACTGCAAAGGATTGGTGATGCCTTGGGAGAATATCGCGTATATTAACTGGGATTTGAGAATGGCTGGTGTGGAAGCGGTTGCAACTTACTCTTGCGGCGGATTTTCGCTTAATGCCAACGCTACGTTTCAGAAAGTTGCGGACTACAAGCCGTTTGAAAACGATTATGGAGACTATTCGTTGATTGTAAACGGAAACGTCCTCAATACTCCGAATTTTTTTGTTAATGCGCTTTTGAGTTACCGTTTCAACAAAACGGTACGTGCTAATATCGGCATCAATTATTGCGGAAAACAATATTTTAAGTTTAGGATATACGAAAATCCCATTGATTGGGAAGAAAGTTACAAGGAAATTTCGCAGTATTTTCTCGTAAATCCGGGACTTAACTTTGATTTCGGCAAACTGAAACTTGATATAAACATTCATAACGTCTTTAATCACAAATATTCGTTGGGCGGTAATTGTTTCAGGGAAATTCCGCAGAAAGGTTTGTGGCTGATGGCGGGAGTAAGTTATAATTTTTAGATATAATTTTTTTAAAAAACATAGAAAATCATGACAAACAACGAAAAATTGGACTTTATTCTTACGCGGTCTTCTGTCCGCCGTTTTTCCTCGTCTTTGACTCCGGAGGAAACCGAGACGCTTTTGCGGGCTGCAATGTCAGCACCGACAGCCATGGATTATCAGCCGTGGCATTTTGTGGTCGTCAACGACAATGCTGTGAAAGACAGACTCCGCTCGTTTTTGCCGTATGCAAAAATGATTAACGAAAATTGTACCGGTATTGTGGTTTGCGGCGATATTTCGCTGTATGAGGAAGTAAGCAAGAGAGACGGCGAAGACAATACTTTGTATTGGGTTGAAGACTGTTCGGCGGCGAGTGAAAACCTTTTGCTTGCGGCTCATGCTTTGGGTTTAGGTGCTGTTTGGACGGGAATTTTCCCGCTTGAAAGCCGTATTTCAAAACTCAGGGAAACGCTTTCTTTGCCTGAAAACATCGTTCCGCTCAACCTGATTTTGGCGGGACACCCGGCAGCATCGGGTCGCGTAAAAGACAAATTTAATAAGTCAAAAATTCACTACGAAAAATTCTAAATCAAAATGCAGAATAATTTAAAACTTCATCATATCGGCTACGCTGTTCCTGACATCAAAACAACGGCAAAAGAGTTTGAAAAATTGGGTTTCTTGCACAAAGAAACCCTTTACGACGAGGCTTTGACGGTAGAGTTGTGCTATCTTGAAAAGGACGGCACGCTGATAGAACTTGTGTGTCAGAAAAATCCTGAATCGCTTGAAGTTCAACTTATAAACCGTGGCGGCATAATGCCTTATCATTTGTGTTTTTCGTGCGGCGACATTTTTGCCTCAGTCAGCGAATTGGTCGAAAACGGTTACGAAAAACTTTTTGACCCCGTAGAAGTAAAAGCCTTAGGCGGCAAAAAAATCTGTTATCTCTATAAAAAAGAAGTCGGCTACATGGAATT
>JAEEXW010000257.1 GCA_016287995.1 Bacteroidales bacterium | reverse complement strand
GTTTCAGCGCCTGCCTCAGCCGCGCCTTCCATAGCCCGTTTTAGAAGTTTTGCAGTGTTGCCATTCTTTCGCGGACTGCCGTTGATAAATAATGCTTTCATAATTTTTGCGATTATTGGGGTGGTTTGTGAGGGCGAAGATAAGAAAAAATTTGTGAAATAATAAAAAAAATTGTCACTTTTAGATTTTTTATTTAATTTTGCGCCGTCAAATTAAAACTTGACGTGTTACGTCAAATTGTAATTTTTGACAATTTAACATATTGAAATGGCGTTTGCTTGACGTTTGTTTTTGCTTATTGAAACTACCACTTTCAGATAATTGTCCAAAAACATAACGACAACAGATGCTTGCGGGTTGGGTTTATGCGACTCGCGCCTTTGTGGGGAGGGTGTATTTTATGCGCCCTTTTCACACTTGGTGCGCAGATGTATATACTTCATAAAAGGCGCGGGTATCTCTGTTAGTTTTGACAATTTAGGCTGTGGTAGGCCGCAATAAGAAAACTTTTAGAGCATTAATACCCCGCTTTTTTCTTTTTAAAACTAAACAGAAAGTTTTTACGGTTTGGGTATTGCCGTCAAATTGTAAAAACAAAATGCTGTTCAACTCGTTTGAATTTTTGGTGTTCTTGCCGGTGGTTTTCGCCTTGTATTGGTTTGTGTTCAAGGGCAGAAAGCCGCAAAACTTGCTTATAGTCATCGCAAGTTATGTTTTTTATGGGTGGTGGGATTGGAAATTTTTGTTTCTGATTGCATTCACGTCGCTTTGTAGTTTCCTAAGTGGAAAGTTTATTGCCAAAAACGAGGATAGTCCCAAAAAACAGAAATGGATTTCAGCCGCTAACATCATCGTAAACCTTTCTGTATTAGGTGTTTTCAAGTATTATAACTTTTTCGCTGAAAGTTTGGCTGATTTGTTGAGCGCATTTGGTTTTCAAGCAGATTTTGTAACGCTGAATGTCATTCTTCCCGTCGGAATCAGTTTTTATACTTTTCAAGCTTTGAGTTATTCCATTGACGTTTATAAGGGCAAAATCAAGGCGACGGACGACATTGTTGAGTTTTTTGCTTACATTAGTTTCTTTCCTCAGTTGGTTGCCGGACCTATCGAAAGGGCTACTAACCTTTTGCCTCAATTTCAGAAAGACAGAAATTTTGACTACGCAAAGGCAGTGGACGGCTGTCGACAAATGTTGTGGGGATTTTTTAAGAAAATGGTTGTTGCTGACAACTGCGCAACCGCCGTCAATGAACATTGGGCTGATTATCAAACGCTTCCAACGGTAACATTAATGCTGTTGGGCGTATTGTTTGCCTTCCAAATTTATTGTGATTTTTCGGGCTATTCTGACATTGCGATTGGCTGCGCGCGATTGTTTGGGTTCGATTTGAAACAAAACTTCAATTTCCCATATTTTTCGCGAAGTATTCCTGAGTTTTGGCGACGTTGGCACATTTCGCTGACAACGTGGTTCAGGGATTACATCTATTTTCCGCTTGGCGGCAGCCGTTGCAACAAATGGAAAATTATCCGTAACGTTTTTATTGTTTGGGCAGTGAGCGGACTTTGGCACGGCGCAAATTGGACGTTTGTATGTTGGGGATTGTTTCACGCGGTCTTGTTGGCAATTTACAACATTTTCGGCATCAACACGAAATACAAAGATACTGTGTCATTGAGTGTTAAGAGTATTCTTCAAATGACCTTGACATTTGCCTTGGCTGTAATCGGATGGATTATTTTCCGTGCTGAAAGCATTAGTCAGGCTGCGGAATATTTCAAAGCAATGGTTAGCAATCCGCTGATAGACTTTTCAATGCTTTATGGCAAAAAAGCAGTGGTTTTTGCAGCAATTTTGATGATTATAGAATGGTTGCAGAGAGAAAAAGTACACGCATTGCAATTGCCTGACAATAAAGTATTTAAATATGAAATTGTAAGGTGGGGCGTGTACTTTATCTTGACAATCATCATTTTGGCAGTTCACGGAAGTAGTCAAACGTTTATTTATTTTCAGTTCTAAAAATGAAAAAGTTTATTATTAAAATATTAACCTTTTGTGCGGCAATCTTGGCATTCGCTATTTGCATTGTGCTTGTTGCAAATGTATCGTCGAACAGAATTGATTGGAAACTGCCGCAAGGGAAACATATCTTGTTTATGGGTGCGTCGCATATACAACGAGCAGTTAACGATTCTATAATGCCATCTGCAATAAACTTGGCACGTTCAAGCGAACGTTATATGTTTACATATATAAAATTACAGCACATTCTTGAAAACAACAAGCAAGTGGATACTGTATTTTTGATGTGTGCTTCAACGGATTTGTTCGAAAATGCAGATGACAAATACTTCAACGACAATGAAATGGTGTCATATTTTGCCAATTTTTATCCACTATTTAATTTGAAACAGTGGTCAATGTATGAAACGAAATTCGGAACGGCTTTTGGATTATTGTTTCGACCGACGTTTCTGAAATATCTGAAAGGTTTGAACTATAAGTTTTTCATTAACGGTTTTACCCCGACAACAGATGTTATGGATATAAACTCAGTATACAAAATGCCAAGTGTAGGTGGATATGGAAACAAAATTAATTATGATTATCTGCGCAGAATAATCACGCTTTGTCACGAGAAAAATGTCAAATTATTCTTCATTTATTGTCCTGTTTATAAGCCAGAATTATATTACGATCAAGATTATTATTATAATGCTTACAAAACACATTTCAGTGATGTTGAATTATTTGATTATAGTCATTTCCCCATTCCTAACGATGGATTTGTAGATGCACATCATTTAAATTATAAAGGTGCAATGATTTTTACGCAAGAGTTGAAAAGGCGATTCGGGTTGTAACCTTGTTTAAACATTATCCCCCGCCGCACCAAGTTCTCTACCAACTATCGAAATCTCGTTAAATATTAGGCGTTCACGTTCTTTGGAGGTTTTTGACAAAAAGTTTTTGTAAACGTCGAATAAAAAGCATATCTTTGTCATCAAGAAAAACACAAACAAAGGATGTCTGACAAGCACAAAATATCAATCCGTTTTTTCAACGACCGTGAAGTGCGTGCCGTTTGGGACGATGCTAACTCTAAATGGGTCGTATTTATTATGCCTTTTTCAAACCTCGGTCGATTATAAATTTTGCAAGAGTATTTCTATTGACCTTGCAGATACGAGCGATTTCACGTTGAGAAACATTTTCTGCCAACAAAGTAGGCTTATTAAAATCATCCATATTTTCTCAACAATCTCGGCATTTCTATTGTCAAGACCGCTAAGCATTTTAATTGCTGAGAGTTGAGTTCTGATGTTGTCATAATTTGAACAATTTTTATTTTGCAAATATATAATAATATTTTGTATTTACAAAAAAGACTATGACGGCAACCGCAAATGTCCGTCGCATATTTCGCTTATAGACAGTCTGTGCGTTATAAAAATCATAGTTTTTTCGGGAAATTCCGCAAAAAGCCGTGAATAAAGTTCTTTTTCTGTTTCTTCATCAAGGGCGGAAGTGATTTCGTCGAGCAGAAAAATCTTTCCCGGACGCAACAACCCCCGCGCAATCGCGATTCTTTGTGCCTGACCTTCGCTGAGACCGCCGCCGTGTTCGCTTAACACTGTGTCAAGACCGTTCGGTAGCGAAAACACAAAATCCGCACAAGCCGTATGAAGTACTTTTTTGAGTTTTTCATCGTCAGCCTCCGGGTCTGCAAGTTGAAGGTTATAACGCAAAGTGCCGCTAATCAGCGTGTTACCCTGCGGAACAAAAACAAAATTATTCCGCAAATTTTCATTTATCGGCATTTTTTCTTTGTCGTTATAAAGGCAGATTTCTCCGCTTTCAGGCTTGATAAAAGAAAGCATCAAGCGGAACAAAGTTGTTTTGCCTATTCCCGTTCTGCCGGTAACAGCCGTTTTGGATTTTGGCGGAAAATTATGCGAAAAATTTTTTAAAACAGTGTCGCCGTTTTCTGAATATTTGAACGTAATATTCTTAAACTCAATGCCGAGTGGCAAAGTTTCAAGACTTGTGTTTCCATTTTCAGGGCTTGAAGAAACGTTCATCTGTTCCAAACGGTCTATGCTTGCAGTAGCCTGAACGACTTTCGGAAAATAATTCAAAAGCGTTAAAATCGGGCTTTGAATAAGGCCGACAAGTTGTAGAAACGAAGTCATAGTGCCGAAAGTTATCGTTCCTGCTTTCAACTGCAAACCGCCCCAAAAAAACGCCGTCATATAACCGAGTGAAAATGTCAAACCGATTAACACTCTGATTATCACCATGAAACGTGTCCTTTTTAAGACCAACGCCCTTAAACTATTTTGTAAGTTGTCAAGCGTTTTGGTCATAAAATTTTTGCAGCACAAAGACCTTAACACAGCATTTTGTTCGATACTTTCCTGAACCTGCATTTGAATCTTACTTTCTTCGGTTCTTATTTCGTGTGTTAACGTTCTGAGTTTGAAGGAAATAAATTTTCCCAAAGCCGCAGTAACGGGCGTTATCAAAACCAAAAGCCAAGCCAAACGCGGATCGAAATACCGCATAAGAAGAAATGCGCCGATAAGTTCTGTGCCGATAATTGTAATTTGCGGCAAAATATCTGTTGACACCTCGCTGACAAGTTCTATGTCTTTTGCAAGACGTGAGGCAACATCGCCGGAATGTAATGTATTTTTGTCATATAGCGGTGTTGAAAAAAGCCTTTGAAAAATATTTTTCCGAATAGTGTTCGACTGCACCGTTCCGGCTTTTACGGTCATAAAAAAGTACAGTTGTCTTAACAAAACAGCCGCCGTTATTCCTCCGAAAAGCCAGC
>JAEEXW010000256.1 GCA_016287995.1 Bacteroidales bacterium | reverse complement strand
GTCGCCATCAAAAACCAAAGTATTCCACAGCGAATCCAACTTGTCGTAGTCAGTCCGCCAACCCAATGATTTAGAATAGCATTTTTCCGAATAGTTGCAATATTGCTGCCTTACCGTGTCGTTGGGAACGGCGAAGCACGGATTGCCTTTTTCATCGGCAGAAAAACTCAAAAGCCCCATATAATACAATAGGCTTTTCAGGTTGCTCGGTGCTGACAATGCCGCCACCGCAAATTCGGGATTGAGTTCAAAATATGTCTTGCCTGTGTTGACTATGTTCATTATGATATTGGACCTTTCGCCAAAATCATTCTCAATTTTCACCATCTTCTCCATCTTGAAAAAGTCGGTGGAAACATTTGGGTCGATGAGTTTTTCGGGGATTCGCCCTTTGGCGGTTACATATTTTTTTACAAAATACAAAACCATATCCGAATTGAAGACACTTTCCTCGTCCACCATTTCCGATGCAAAACAATAGTCGTTGTACAGCGGTTTCATAGTTTCAATCAGTTCGTCGGTCGAATGTTTGAAAACCCCCGTTGCCTCTCTGTAATACTCCAACATTGTCCTTACGTCGCTTTCCGAAAAACCCATTGCGGCGTTCAGGTTCATATCGACAGACAGGTTGTCGGCGATGTTGAAACCGCTTGTAACGTCGCTCAACGTCAGCGGCGACACGCCCGTAAGGAAAAGCCTCTCGACAGGGGCGTTGTTGTCGGTGGTCATATCCTTCAACACGTTGAAAAACAAGCGGAAAAATCCGTTGCCGTGTGTGAGTTGTTTGTAGGCTTCCTCGTCGGTGGAAAACAGTGTATTGGCAAAGTTGTCGTACTCGTCTATCATAATATAAACTTTGTACTCCAAGCCGGTTGTAAGTTCACGGAAACGGTTGAACGCCAAATACGAATTGTCATACTCCGACATAATCTCATAAAATCCGTTTGGCAGATATTCAGCGTATTTTTTAGCAAAACGCCTGAGTGAAGTAAGAACATTGTCGTTGAATGAATCCTCCACATTCTCTTTCCTACTGTCAACGGATGCAAATCCAAATTTCAGCACCATATACTGTCCCTGTCGTGGCGTGGGATTTTTGTAGATGTCGAGACCGCCAAAATTCTGTTCAAATTCGTCTTTGCGCAATACGTCGTAGTACGCATCCAACGTGTTGAGAAACAGACTTTTACCAAACCTTCTTGGACGTAGGAACATAATGTATTTGGCGGCGTTTTCAAAGTAGGGGATGAACGCCGTCTTGTCAACGTAATACGAATTTTCTTTGCGGATGGTTACATAATCCGTCTCACCGTAGGGTATCAGTCGCATAATGGTTGAAGTTTTATTTAGCGACAAATGTAGCCAAAAATATTGGTTTGCAAAAAAATATTTTGCACTAACCAGCAATATATGGAACAGCCTGCTCTACTCCAAAGTCTTTTAGCAAAGGGTGTTTAAGTACCCTTGATACTATCTATATCTCTCGTACTCTTTCAAACAGGCTGCGATTTTTTCCAAATACAGTTTGTCGGTTTCGTCAAAAGTTGCAAGTGAATCACTGTCTATGTCCAAAACCGCAGTAATCCTGCCCGATTTTGAAAACACAGGAACTACAATTTCTGATTTTGAAAGCGAACTGCACGCTATATGACCGGGAAATTTCTCCACATCTTCTACCACAACAGTCTCCCCTTTCAACCATGCCGTACCGCATACGCCCCTGCCTTTTGGAATCGTAATACACGCCGGATCGCCTTGAAAAGGTCCGAGCAGCAAATTTTCGCCGTCAACGACATAAAAACCCGTCCAAAAGAAATTCATGGTTCTGTGAACCGCTGCCGCAACGTTGGCAAGCGAACTTATTCCGTATTTCACGCCGGAAACCAATGCCTCAATTTGAGGCAGAAGTTCCGAATATTTCGATATTTTTTCCGTTTGTGTCATTGTCTTGGTGTTTTATAAATTACAGTTTTTTACGGACGCCTGTGCAAGGCATTTCTGATTTTTTTAGTGTAAATCATGCATGCAAGCAAGAAATAAACCACGGTTTGAACAGCAATTCCCCTCATCTCAAACGCCACGTCAGAAATCGATGCTCCCATACCCGAAATCCTCATATAAGCGTTAAGACCGAATGTCGAAGGGAAAAGATAAGAAAAATATCTTATGCCGTCCGGAATCGCCGAACCCGGCCACGAAAGTCCGCACATAAAATACAGCGGCAACGACATAAAGACAAACACCAGCATACAGTCTTCACGTCTGAAAATCAAATAACTAAGCACCATTCCGAGAAAACAGCACGCGGTGATATACGGTATCAAAAACAGTATAAAATCCCAATAATGACCAAGTTGCGGCAATCCGAAAAGTTTTGTGACCACAATAAACGCATAAATGCCGTGAATAATATACAGCATCAGATAAAACAACATTTTTCCGACCACTATTTCCACTGAATTTCTGTAAAAACGGTTCAGAGGTATTACAAAACCGCCGTTCTGCTCTCTGCTGCGTCCCATACTCATACCGATTCCAAGAAACAGCGACTGCTGAAATATCATCATCAAAATCGGCGGAATCATAAACGCCGCATAACCACTCTGAGGATTATAAAGCGGAGTGTATTTGTAATCAATAGGAGTAGCCATAATTTCCGCTTCACGTTCGGTTTTTGGTCTCATATAGTTGTAAACTTTGATTCTGCGATTCATCGCGATAGAAACGTTGCTGCAAGCCGAAGCAGCACATTTGTAATACACCATACTCATCATATTGCAGTAAAGTCCCACAACAGTTTGACGACCTTTGTTTAGAGCGGTCTCAAAATCGCGGTCAATATGTATAATGGCGTACGCCTTCTGCTGCTCTATCATTGTGTACGCTTCATTAATATTCAAACAGTTGCCAACAACTTGCACATCAGGCGTAGCGTCTACCTTGCGGACAAACTCGCGGCTAAGTACGGATTTGCTGTCGTCAACCACCACAACCGGGGTATCACGTTGAACCTCAGGCGTATAAACGTAAGCGTAAAGCAACGGGTAGGCAAGCGGTAAAATTATCACGAAAAGAATAATTCCCACATCGTGAAACACCGTCCGCAACTCGTCATACCATATTTTTGTAATATTCATAATAATTACTTTTTACGGTTTATATTCCATTGTTTTAAAAGCGTGTGCTATTCTGAAAAGCATTGTCAACGGCAAAAGGCAAATCAGCAGCAACGCCACTATCGACGGCCATGCGTAAACCAATTTAAAACCATTTAACGCCTGATTTACGTACAGCATATAATAATGTCTTAACGGACTTATCCATGCAAGATACTGAAAGACAGGTTTCATCGCAGTCAACGGGAAGGTAAAACCGCAGACCGAAATCTGCAAAACCCCGAACAACGAACACGCACTCATACCCATTCTCAGTGTCAAAAATATTCCGAAAAAGAACACTGCAAGAGCCTGCGAAGCAAAAATACACAGCCAACCGGCACAAATAATTCTTATCAGGCTGACTTTTAACGGAAAACCTTGATATTTATAAAAATAAACATCTATGAAAACCATCAAAACGCAGTACAAAAGCGTTTGAGGCCAAAGTTTTCCGGCAAGGGCAATCGTTGAGGATTCGCCTGCCATTTCAAAAAGTTCTTTTTGCGTTCCCATTTTCCATTCCGAACCGATAGTGTAAGCTGTAAACAGCATGATTATCAGGAAGAAAAGTCCGGGAACAACAATATTATTCAAGTAAACGGAATAGTTCAAACCCGGATTTGCAATCGGGTGAGTCTCTATTGAAATCGGCTGCAAAATTCCCATCATCAAACTCGGCGGAACGCCTTTCGCGCTGAGTGTTGCCCTCGTTACTGCAAGCCCGGCAAGTTCGGAAGTCATTTGAAGGTCTTTCATAAGAAGGCTTCCGGCTGCATACCACGTGTCTGCAGTATAAAACGAAATCTGAGGACGACGGCTTGCAAGGGCTTTATCAGTTGTATTTCGCGGAATGTAGAAAAAGGCGTAAATCTCGCCCCTCTGCATCGCCGAGCGTGCCTCTGAAAAACTGCCGTAATGCGCCTTTATGTCCGTATTCTGCATCGCACCGAGAATCCTGACAATACTGCGGGTTGTTGACGTGTTGTCTTCGTCAACCACGCCGCAAGGCATTTTGTCGGGAGTGCCGCTGCGCATAATCTGCGTAAAATATATCAGACACAAAACCGGTGCTATCAATATGACAAACAGATACATAGGACGGTGAGAAAATATGCCTATCTCTCGCAGCCCTATTCTGAATATCCGTGTAATAACCTCTTTCATGCCGTTAATTTTTCAAAACTGCCGACATACCGACACAAATTCCGTCAACCTCACTTTGATTAAGAGGCTTGGCCTGAACTTCAAAAGTTTTAAGGTCGTATTGATCAAGGGCTTTTGTGGCTTTCCAAGCGGCAAAGTTTCCAACGTTTTTCATACGTGTAATTTTTACGTCAACTTCTTTATTGAGCGCGGGAACAAACACTTTTTTCTGATCGTTGACTTTGATTCCGGGAAGATAATCCTCTCTGACAGAGAACACAAACCAATAATCACCGGTTTTAGAAATGTTCATAATCGGAGAACCCGTGCCGACAAGTTCGCCAAGTTCGGGATAAATCTCTGTGATTTCGCCGTCTGCCGAGGCAATCAAAACCATCTCGTCGATATACGAAGACACCTCACTGACAGCACCTTTTGCCCGCTCAACCTGTGCTCTGGCAGCGGCTTTGTCTTCTTGCTGAGCACCGTTTATAGCCATATCATACTGCGACTTTGCGGCTTTTTCGGTGGCGGTCATCGCATCGAAATTTGCCTTTGCCTCATCGCGTTTCTGAGCCGCTATGAC
>JAEEXW010000255.1 GCA_016287995.1 Bacteroidales bacterium | reverse complement strand
TGGCTTTTTTTAGCGGGAAAATTTCCCCTAACTGAGTGTCAAACTGCACAGTATCAATACTTTCGATACCGTATTTAAAGAAACGGTTGATAACAGAATAAAACTTCTGCAACATCTTGGTTGATATTGAGCCGCTAACATCAACAGCCACCAAAAGGTTGGTGCGCATTTTGTAAACGCTGCCAAGGTTTTGAAAATCGGTGCGACGGTTTGGACGCATTCGGGTAAGGTTTCTACGGCTACTTATCACGCTCGCCCTAAAACCTGAAAGCACTTTTCGATAGTCAATTTGCGCTTTTAAAGTCGCCTTGATTTTTTCCACCAAATCGCCCGGCAAAGTTCCCCACGAAGTTGTGTTTTCGATGATTTCGTTTACGCGGCTACATTCAAAATCGTTTTCCTCCCAAAGTTCGCTAAGTGAAGATTTGCTCTCATTTGGAGTGCGGACATCTTGTCCGCTTTCGTCATTTGGAGTGCGGACTGTTCGCCTACTTTTATCAGTATCAGCGGACAAACTATCATCAGCGGGCAAGCTGTCTGCACTCCAACCGCCGTTCATCAATTTGGCACAATACCATTCAAAATATTCTGTATCAGGTAGTTGAAAATCCGCAGCCTTGTCAAGCACAATATTCTTGAAAACGTAATTATTAGAAAGTACAATGTTACTTGCAGTAGTTTTTACGACGGCGGGACATTCGGGCTGTCGCTGGTATGGGTGTTTGAGCATAATACGTATTACCTCAGCCCTAAAACTTTCCTCTAAATTATTGTTGTTGAGAGTTTTAATGATTTTTGGATTGTACTCTATTTTGCCACGACCACAACGCACGGCAATCGGCATTTTGGGATTTTCTAATAATTCGTGACTACACAAAACTGAGTGCAAAGCCGGTTCCGAGAGAAACCAGTTGTCATAAATTATTTTGCTAATACGCTCTGATACAACCTCTTCCATGTTACAACTTGCTTACAAAATCTATCAGTTTTTGATAAACTTCCACTGCGTTAGACACCATATACGCCACCGCTTTTGGGTAGAGACCTTGCGAAAATACCGAAGCAAAATGCGCAATGGCTTCTTTGTTTTTGCTCGATTCGAGTAAGGCGATGTATTTTTTCAGATTGTCGGCAGCGGTTGCGATGTCGGCGGCTGAAAGGTCAGCAGTTTCGAGAAAACGGTACACGCCATCGTTCAGCACCGAAAACTGGTGAACTTTGTATTTTGCGATTTTGGATTTCACCTTGTCAAAGTCCAAAAGTACCTCTTTGCCACCGATAATTTTTGCCGCTGATGCCGAAGCGTAGAATTTTTGTGCCGCTTGAACGCCCACAACGCCGGCAATGATTTTTTGGTCAATCTCATGTAACTCTTTGATTGGCAGCACGATGTCGGAAACTTTTTTCCAAGCGCGACGGTCGGGATATTTTTCGAGGCCGGTGTCAAATTGCGGACGATCGGCAGCAATACCGTCGAGCCAATCGGGATTGGAGGCTATGAAATCGGTAACACGAGTGTCAAGTTTCTGTTTTTCAGCCCAAAGCAACCATTCTTTGTAAGTTGGACGAAAACCATATATATTGAACCTCGATACAAGTGCAGGGTCGAGGTCGGTGAGTTGATATTCTTCACCGTCGTTGACAGCGGAAATCAAACGGCTGCCATTAGGAAGGGTTCGTCCGGCAAGTTTACGGTTAAGTGCCAAATCCATAATGGTTTGCAACACTTCGGGACGTGCGCGGTTGAGTTCGTCGAGAAACAACACAACAGGCTGGTTGTCAAGCGGAAACCAATACGGTGGAAGAAAATCCGTGCGCTGACTTTTGTCGTTTTTAATAGGCAGACCGATAAGGTCGCCAGGGTCGCTCATCTGACCCAAAAAGAGTGCTACCACTTTGTAGCCATTCTGAGTGTAATATTGTGTTAAAATCTCCGACTTGCCTATACCATGCTTACCGACAAGCATAATATTCTGATTCTCAGGTGTTTTGTCGAGAATTTCAATTAGTTCTGTGGTGTTGATGTTAATCATTTTTTATTTCCATTTATCGAGTCTATGTTCGTATTCGTAATTATGAAACCCGTCGTATATCGATTTGAAACGGACTTGCATTTTGTTTCCTTTGTCGAAAAATGCCGACATTCTTTTGGCCATTTCAACCACTTCGTCAACCTCTTCAACCAAATTGTCGTTTTTGAGATAGAACGTACCTGTTTGGTTTTCAGAAAGTTTTACGCTCAACGTACTACTTTTGCTGCCTATTTCAAAATAATATTCGAGTCCAAAAGCGTTTAGTTTGGTTTCAATTACAGATTGGAGGGCAGTTTTTGATAGTTTTGCCGTCATACGTTCTTTGAGTACTTTTTGCTTTACTTTTTCAGCCTTTATTCTCCACTCAGGAAGTCGTTGAATTGCCAAATCTATCGCCCAAAACATTTTGTCAAATTCGTCATCATAAAAGTAAAAACCTTTATCTGCACATTTGCCGTAATAATACGATTTGCTGCATGAAACCGACATTATAAAATCCTCGTTTACAATCACTTTGAAACCATTCATCTCTTTGGAATAATACACGAATTCCTTTTCAATCGTTGCCTTTCCTTCGAGTTTTTGACAGAAAAAATCGTGCAACTCTTCGAGGTTCATTTTTGTATTAACGTCGTTTCCGCTTCGGTATGTAAACAACTTATCGAAAAAAAAACTCAACAGATTTTTGATATAAACGTTCAGATACTTATCTGGTTCAGCATTAGCAGATTTTGTTTTGGCACGATTGAAAATTGACGTTTCAATTTTCCTAAGTTCTTGTTTTTCTATCGTAAACATTGCAGTAAAATATTTTTTATTTGTCGTTAACAAAATGGTCGTAATCGCCAATTTTTTTGATTTGCAGTTGCAGACTAGTTTCTTTTATTAAAACAATTATCTGTTTGGCAGCGGCAATTATCTTGTCGATTGCAGTGTCAAAATTCTTGTGCGAAAGGTAAAACATTGCCATTTCCTTGTCGGAAACCTTGAAAAAAATCTTATCGCGCAATTTGCCTTGCTCCAAGCGGTACGGCAGGCCACAAGTATCGAGTTTTTGAGTTGCAAACGATTTTACGGCTGTTTGCTTAATTTCCAAAATTTTCTGTCTTTTGCGGAAGTCGCGAATACATTCTGCCGCCAAAGGTTGCCACGTAGAGATATTGACGCGTACAAAGTCGATTATTTCTACTATATTATCAAAATCATTATAATCGACATCTACTTCGTATATGTAACCATAAAGGAACCCGACTTCCATGTTGTTTCGGTATTCATTCCAATGAAACGACATCTTTGCGCCCATTCCGAGCGATACCCAAATGTATTTTTGGGTGTAACCATCGCCTTTTGTAGCATACGAAACATCGTTACCATAACGCAGTTTGAGTTTCTGTAAGATTGCTTGTTCGTGGTTGCCTTTCTGCTGCGATTCAATATTATACGGACGACGGAATTTATCCACCAAATCGTGCACAATACTTTCGTAGCAAACAATTTCAGCGTTGCTTTCGGTGTGTTGTTGGTGATAATCGTTATTGAGGTACGAAGCCACGCAAAGCCGCGCTTGATTAGCTATTTTTTTTGTTATTCTTTCCGGTAGTGAGATGTCCATAGTTGGTTTATTTTTTTATTCCACCTTTTCCATTTTATAACCGCATCGTTGCAACTCCACTGCCGCGCCTATTTGGTAGAGAACATAAACACTTCGCGCAAAGACGTAGAATGCGGTAACGCTCGACGGTTCAATCTGTTCGTGACGGATTTTGTCTTGAACGTGATGGGCGCATTTGCGCACCAAATCTTCAATGTTGACAAAATCATCGCCTGAAAGACCAAGAATTTCGCCGCGCACCACCTCGTCAAGATAGTCAAAACCACGCTTGTCGCGAAGATGTTCGTAAAGGTTTTCGTGGCGGCCGTAAATATTCCAATCGGTATCCCAATAATGCGCCACTGCCATTCCGACATACATCGCCCAACCCAACGCCACTGATGGGTAGTCGTTGATTTCGTGAAGTGCGTCTTTGATGTACGACGGCGACATTGAATCCCATTTTTGGGTAATGTCATCGGTGGCGGGCATCTTGCCGCTGATGTAACCAGACTCGTGACAGAGCCTCAGGAGTGAATCCATAAGGCTTGTTTCAAAATGGTCTAAATATTCTGACATAACTTTTTATAAAGTTGGTTTTTACTGCAAATTTAAAACTATTTTCAAATTTTTCCAAATTTTAAATTTTGAAATTTCATCCAAAACATTTATTTTTGCATTGTAAGAAACTAAATTTTTACGAGTATGAAATTAGCAGAAGCATTACAAGAGCGTGCCGATTTGAGCAAGAAAATCGACCAACTCAGATACCGTCTTAGCAACAACACAACAGTTCAAGAAGGCGAACAACCAGCGGAAAATCCAGAAGAACTTTTATCTGAACTCAACACTTCAATCAGCCGCCTTGAATATCTTGTTGCGCATATCAACCTTACAAATTGTACTATCAAGGCTGACGGAAAAACTTTAACCGAAATCATTGCCGAAAAAGACTGCCTAACGAAAAAACATTCAATTCTAAAAGAAGTGGTAGGTTCTGCAAGCAACATTTCTAATCGTGCCACACGTAGCGAAATCAAGATAATACGTACCGTTGATGTCAAAGCCATTCAGTCTCAGGCAGACGAAGTAGCAAAACGTATCCGCCTGCTCGACAATCAGCTTCAACAGACCAATTGGACGGCTGATTTATTGGAATAAAGGCATTAAGTTTTTTCGGGGTGAATGTCAAACTCACGCTAACAGAGTCATTGTTGCATCCCAATTACGGAGGTTGAATCTGAGGGCTGTTTCGGTGGTTCAAATCCGCCATTTT
>JAEEXW010000254.1 GCA_016287995.1 Bacteroidales bacterium | reverse complement strand
GCTACGAAGGCTACGGTGTAACCGCCGACAAGGAAGGCAAATATTTCGGCGAGTTTAAAGAAGGTAAGCCTCACGGCATGGGACGTTATGAAAGCAAGGAAGGCATCACCTACGAAGGCAGTTTTGTAAAAGGCTCTATGGACGGTTATGCCACTATAACTTACGCTGACGGTATGCGCGAAGACGGTCTTGTAAAATACACCGGCGAAACTCAGGGCGGTGATGCTCACGGTTACGGTGCTATGTTTTACAAAGACGGAAGCGTATATTACGGACACTTAGACCACAATGTTTACAGCGGTCAGGGCGTATATGTTGACATGAAAGACGGCGGCAAAAAGAAATCCGGCGTTTATAAAAACGGTTCACTTGCCCAACCCATAGACGAAAAGGAGTTTGACCTTATTTACGGTTCTAAAAACGGTTACGGAATAAAACTGACCCAAAACGGACGTTATCAAGGCAACCTTGAAGGCGGACTTCCTAACGGTCAAGGTATGATGGACTACTATTCGGGCATGTTGTATGTCGGTGAGTTTGCAGAAGGCAAAGCCGACGGACAAGGTATGTGCGAAGACAAGGCAAGAGGCATTAAATATGTAGGCGATTTTACTGATGACGAAATCACGGGAAAAGGTATTATGTATTATGCTGACGGCTCTAAGAAAAAAGGCTACTTTGTAAACGGCGAAATTTCAAAAGAGAAATTTACCGCTTCGGTTCAAAAGCCTGAGGTTTCATGGTCAAAACCGCAACTCTACACAACGACGGTTTCTGAAACGGAATTCAAAATTACACTTTGTGTTTCGTCAAGGGTTCAGCCCGACGAGGTTATCCTCTATAATAACGGTGCTGTTAAAGCCAAAAAAGCAACCAAGGCATTCTCTGTCGTAAACTCCCTCTGCGACTACACATACGAGTTCAACATTCCGCTCGACCCGGGCAGAAACGAGTTGAAGGCAGTCGTTAAAAACGAAGGCGGTATGACGGCCTCGGATTCAAGAATCGTAAACCTTGAAATCGGCGATGCAGTTTCAAGCCAAAAACGTGTTGCCCTTATCATCGGTAACAGCGCGTATCAAAACGTTTCGCCGCTTAAAAACGCAGCAAACGACGCAAAACTTATGTCAGAGACTCTAAAAAATCTCGGCTTTGAAGTGATTTCTGCCATTGATGCAGACCGTATGACAATGCGCGACAAGGTTTATCAGTTTGGCGACAAGTTAGCAGAAGAAAAAGCGGTAGGTCTGTTTTTCTACGCCGGACACGGTATTCAGGTTGACGGTATCAACTACTTAGTGCCGATTACCGCTAACATCACAAGAAAAGAGGACGTTGACGAAGAATGTTTCTCTATTGAAAAAGTTTTGGGACAGATGACATTTGCCAAAAACGACCTTAACATTGTGATTCTTGACGCATGTCGCGATAACCCGTTTGCAAACACAAGCCGCGCAGTAAAAGGTGAAGGCGGCGGTCTTGCACAACTCAACGCACCGAAAGGAACGTTTATCGCATTCTCTACTTCGCCCGGAAAAACCGCTTCGGACGGTAAAGGCGATAGTCAAAACGGTCTTTACACCGAGCAGTTAGCAAAAGCCGTTATGACTCCCGGAGCAAGAATCGAAGACGTTTTCAAACAAGTGAGAAACGAAGTTTACAGAATTTCTGCCGAAATCAACGGCGAAGGCAACGAACAAATTCCTTGGGAAAATTCTTCAATCTTTGCAGACTTCTACTTCATAAAATAATTTCAATCATAATTTTTTCTTAAATTTTCGGGCAATCTGTTTGCCCGATTTTTTTTTCTTTTTATATTTGTAGTCATTAAAGCGTTTTGAGAATGAATACAAATTTTATGATTAACAAGGAATTAATACGTGATTATTTCGGACAATTTGACTACGATTCGGCACTAAACCGCCGTTATCAACTTATATTCGGAAAACTTGCCTCGATAATCTCGTTTGATATTTCCGCAATGAAAAAAGACGACGAAACTTTGTTTTCGGAATTAGACAATTATTGTTCTGAAAACGGTTTCAGTCTTTTGCAAAGCATAGAGTCCGCTGACATTTCCGGCGACGGCAAGCCTGACATCAACAACGCATATTTGTATGCCAACCGGTTGAAAGAGGTGTTGCTGTTTTTTAACGGCTCGGTTTTTTGCGTTGCATACAACGTTCAACATCAGGAATATAAGGAGGAGTTCGGCGAATTTTTCAAATCGTTGTGCGAAGAGAAAATTCAAACACAAGAGAAAAAAAAGCATTTGTATTTTCTCTCATCGTCAAAAGGCAGTTATTGTCTTCGGGAATTGGATTTCCCGTCGCAAAAAAGTTATGACGTTTCGCAATATTATAACGATGACTTCAAAGAAACCGCACAAAGAATAGAAGATTTTTTGAAGACCGACAAAAGCGGACTTATCATTCTTCACGGCAAACAGGGAACGGGCAAAACAAGTTTTATCCGTCATCTTATTGACTCTACTGACAAAAAATTCATTTACACTCCGCCCGAAATTTTCCCCGGACTGTTTTCTTCGTCAGAATATTCTTTTGACGTTATGAACAACTGTCTGAAAGATGCCGTTCTTGTAATCGAAGACTGCGACAAACTACTTGAAGACCGCAAAAACACTTACGGAAATATTTCCAAAGGCTTGTCAACAATTTTGAATTTAACGGACGGACTTTTGGGCGATGTCTTGCACTCAAAAATAATATGTATTTTTGACAATCCACTGACACAAATCGACAAATCCCTGTTGCGAAAAGGCAGGCTCGTTGAAAAATACGAGTTTAAAAATCTCAGCGAAGAAAAAACGCGCAGCCTTATCGCCTCGTTGTTTTCTCAATCGCCTGAAAATCCGGGAGAAATGACACTTGCAGAAATTTTTAATTTTGACACCGAAAATCACGGTTCCCATACTCCGGCAAAAACGAAAGTGGGATTTAATTAATTTTTTTTTCAAGAATATAAAATGACATCTTTCGGGAAAAAAATAGACTATTTAAAACGTGTAAAATATTCTTTGTCAATGGATTACAATCGAAGGAAAAAGAAAAGTAAAACAAACGGCACTCCAAAATTCATTTTGTGGGTTGCCGTGGTTTTATCTGCATTTTTGATTATAAAATATTGTAATTTTTCCAAGATTTCGCCGTCAGAAAGCGGTTATAATGCGGCAATAAAAAATTACGGTAGGGAAATAAAAATACTTTCGGGACAATTCGACTTGTCAAAAGACTTTTTGATGGCGCTGATTATGTTAGAATCTTCCGGCAGGGCTGACGTTCCCCCGCGTTTTGAACCCGTCGTTTATCAAAAACTCAAAGACATTCAGGAGCACAAACTTGCATCAATAGAAAACATCATCTATTCTGACATCGCCGACGCCTCCGATGATGCCCTCAAAAATCTCGCCTCGTCATGGGGACCGTTTCAACTTATGGGCTACAAATGTTTGCATTTAGAGGTAAAAATCAAAGATTTGCGCGGCTCAAATTCGCTCTATTGGGGCGTTTATTGGATTGATAAAACCTACGGCGATTACATCAGAAAAGGACGTTACGCAGATGCCTTTCATATTCATAACACCGGACATCCTATCCCCAAAAACGGCAAATACAAAACTTATGACCCTAATTACATACAAAAAGGATTAGAGTATATGGAGTATTTTAAAGAGAATTTTTAACATTTCCTTAACCTTCCCTTATTGTTTTCTTAGTTTTTAAATTATACTTTTGTCCCGAAACTAATAATTAGTTTGGAAATTTTAGAACAAATAAAATGCAGGTAGTATTAACAGAAGAAGAAAGAGTTCGTAAACAACGGGAACTCGTTGAAACAATGGGCAGACTCACCAATCAAGGCGGAGGAACTTCGCTTGCCGGAAGAATTGTAGGCTTACTTTCGTTTTTGGATAAAGAAGAGTTTACTTTTGAAGAAATTGTTGACGAACTTAAAATATCAAAATCTTCTGTCTCAACAACCTTAAATCACCTCATGGAAACGGATAAAATCGAATATATAACTTATCCGGGTGATAGAAAACGCTATTTCCGATTGAAAATCAACACGCGCAAACAGTTTTTGCAAGCAATGAAGCGCCATATCGAAAAAATGGAAAAACTCAACCGCATGGCATTGGAACTTAAAAAAGACAAAGAATCACGCACGGCTAAAAATATTAGTGCCATGCTTGAAGGTCTTACCTTTTGGAAATCTCAAATGGAAAATTATGAAAAAGAGTTTTTAGCGGACGAGATTTAAAATGGCAACAGAAATGACAAAAGATAACAATATAATAAAATCGGAAAATAATCTTTTTGACAGAGTCGCGTCTTTGATAGAAAACGCCCGTAAAAAAGCAGCCACAACGGTAAATTCCGTTATGGTTTATACGTATTACGGTGTCGGTAAATATATTGTGGAGTTTGAACAAAACGGGAAAGTTAAGGCTGATTATGGTAAACAGGTTCTAATAAATTTGTCTCAAAAATTAACTGACAAATTCGGCGAAGGGTGGAGCGAAGAAACGTTGAAAAAATGCAGAAAATTTTTTACGGTATATGTTGAATTTCCCACACCGGAAAAAATTTTAACTGCCTCAACAGATTCGGTCTACGGTGTGGACCAAATTCATAAGTTCTCTCTTTCATGGAATCATTATCAAATTTTGATGAGAGTAAAAAACGAATCGGCACGCAGTTTTTACGAGATTGAAGCGTATGAACAACAATGGAGTGTTCGTCAACTTCAACGTCAAGTATCAAGCAGCCTTTTTGAACGTTTAGCTTTGAGCCGTGATAAAAATGAAGTTCTTAAACTTGCAACAGAAGGTCAAAAAATTGAAAAACCAGACGATATTTTAAAAGACCCGCTAGTTTTG
>JAEEXW010000253.1 GCA_016287995.1 Bacteroidales bacterium | reverse complement strand
TAATCTTTTTTATTAAATTCACAAAAAGTTTTTACAATGAAAATACGAATAAGTCGGAGAATATCTCATTTCGTATTGCAGATTGTATTTGTATTATGGCTTACATTTTTTCTTCGCAAATGCAAAACATAATTTTTATTTGTCAAAAAATATGCAAAAAAAAATTCCCGAATCAGGACGAAAAAAACGTCGCGATTCGGGATTTGATTATTTATGACTTAACAAAAGTCTATTCTGCTTTCAATAAATCTTCTAATTGTTTGATTCTTTGCTCCTTTGTGAAATTTCTGTTATAAAATTCTTTACCGTTATCCCCTAAAACTTGTAATTCAGTTTTTGTTATGACAGACATATTTTTTACGGTTTGGGCAAACGATTTGTAATCTCCCGCCGGAACTGAAAATCCGCATTCCGCTTCTTTTACCAATTCAGCACCCTCACCATTTATCATCGCCAAAATAGGTTTCCCTTTCGACATATAAAATTGTACTTTTGCTGGTACTGTCAAATTGAAACACAATTCGTCTTTCAATGAAAACATTAAAACATCAGCCTTGCGCATGAAAACAGGCATCGTTGAAAGCGGATAACGTCCTAAAAAATAAACTGTTTCTGACAATCCGTTTTCCTTGACATATTTTTCAGAAATATCTTTCCGGCGTCCGTCCCCTACAAAAACAAATTTGATATGCTTGTCTTCTTTTAAAATTTCAGCCGCTTTTAACAAAGCGTCAATGTTTTGCGCTTCACCCAAATTACCAGCAAACAGCAGAATAAAATTATTTCCAACATCAAACGGACTTATCTTTTCTATGTCAAATCCCTTAGGACATTCACTTTTTACATGTTCCGCCCAATTTGGAAAATAAATCAATTTATTCTGAAAATTACCTTTTTCACAAATTGATTTGGCAAACCCTTTGGAACTCATCAAGATTTTCGAACACCGTTCATAAACTTTTCTAACCATTTGGTTTTGAGATTTGATTATCAGCGGATGTTTTATCCCGCCAGCCGAAACCAAAGATTCAGGCCATAAGTCCAAAACCCAAAACAATAACGGAATTTTCTGTCGTTTCGATAATTTTTTTGCGCAAACACCAATAAAAAACGGTGATGTCAAATGAACGAACACCCTGTCATATTTACGACGGAAAGAATGGAAAAATGTGAAAACATACAAACAGAAAAAATAAGAAACGTAATTCAAAACCAGCCTTATTGCACCACCGTTACCGCGCGGAATTATCGGCAAACGGATTACATTGACCCCGTTTACGGTTTCGCGACGGCGTTTAAAAAGAGAATATCCGTCGTAAAATCTGCCTTTGGGATAATCGGGAATTGCCGTTAAAACAGTTACATCGTGTCCGTTTTTCGCAAGTTCAAAGGCAATGTCGTTCACCTTGAAATCTTCCGGATAAAAATGGTTTGTAAAAACGCAAATTCTCATCTTTCAATATTTTCTCCAGACCATTTTATTCACAACTCCGACGTAACTCTGAATGATTTTTACGACTTTCGTTGATACATTTTCGTCGGTATAGTCTGGAACAGGAATGCCGTATTCTCCGCTTTTGACCAATTCAACAGCCGTTTCCACAGACTGTAAAAGAGATTTCTCGTCAATACCTGCCAAAACGAAACAGCCTTTGTCTAATGCCTCCGGACGTTCCGTCGAAGTCCTTATGCAAACCGCAGGAAACGGATGTCCGGCAGATGTAAAAAATGAACTTTCTTCCGGCAATGTTCCCGAATCAGAAACCACAGCAAAAGCGTTGATTTGCAAACAATTGTAATCATGAAATCCAAGCGGTTCATGCTGAATAACACGTTCATCAAGTTTGAATCCGCTCTCTTCAAGCCGCTTTCTGCTCCTCGGATGACACGAATACAAAACCGGTATGTCGTACTTTTGTGCCATTTTATTCACCGCTGTAAAAAGCGACGTAAAATTCTTCTCTGTATCAATGTTTTCTTCCCTGTGCGCTGAAAGCAGAATATATTTCCCTTTTTCCAAATTCAGACGCTTATGAATATCACTTGCCTCGATTTTTTCAAGATTGGTATGCAAAACTTCCGCCATTGGCGAACCGGTTACGTATGTTCTTTCTTTCGGCAGACCACAATCAGCCAAGTAACGCCGTGCATGTTCCGAATACGCCATATTCACATCGCTGATAATGTCAACAATACGGCGGTTTGTTTCTTCTGGCAGACATTCGTCTTTGCAACGGTTGCCGGCCTCCATATGAAAAATTGGAATATGTAACCGTTTGGCTCCGATAACTGACAGACACGAATTGGTATCGCCCAAAACCAAAACTGCATCAGGCTTGGTTTCAACCATCAACTGATATGATTTTGCGATGATGTTGCCCATCGTTTCGCCCAAATCCTTTCCGACTGCATCCATATAAATTTCAGCGTCGTCAAGTTCCAAATCCTTGAAAAATATACCGTTAAGATTATAGTCGTAATTCTGACCGGTATGTGCCAAAAGCGTGTCAAAATATTTTCTGCACGCTTTGATAACCGCCGACAGACGTATGATTTCAGGACGGGTGCCGACAATTATTAAAAGTTTCAGTTTGCCGTTGTTTTTAAAAGATGTCATTATTTTACTGGTTCAAAAAAGGTGTCAGGTTTTTGCGGACTGAACTTTTCGTTAGCCCACATAACTGTTATTAATTCTTCCGTATCGCTCAAATTTATAATGTTGTGTGTGTAACCGGGTAACATTTGAACTGCCTCAATTTTGTCACCGCTAACCTCAAATTCCAAAACTTCGTCAGTACCAATTTTACGCTCCTGAATCAGCCCGTGTCCCTTGACAACAATAAAAAACTCCCATTTAGAATGATGCCAATGCTGACCTTTCGTTATTCCGGGTTTACTGATGTTAACGCTCACCTGTCCGCAGTCCTGAAAATGCAATAATTCTGTAAAAGACCCTCTGTCGTCAATGTTCATTTTCAAAGGAAATGACACTTTCTCTTTCGGAAGATAACTCAAATATGTAGAATACAATTTTTTCGCAAACGATTTTTCCGGAATCTGCGGAATGTCCAAAGTCTGAGGCTGACTATGAAATTTTTGTAACAAATCTACAATTTCTCCAAGCGTAATTTTATGAGTATGAGGAACATAACAATATTTTCCGTTTTCATCAGGCAAAACGTCCAAATCATTGAATTTACAATGATGCTCCTTGTTTTCAAGGCATAAAATCATTTCAGATACAAGGTCATCAATATACAAAAGTTCAAGTTCGGTTTTCGGGTCGTTAACCTGAATTGGCAGGTCGTTTGCGATGTTGTTACAAAAAGTCGCAACCGCACTGTTGTAATTCGGACGACACCATTTACCGAAAAGATTCGGGAAACGGAAAATTTTTACCCTCACGCCGTTTTCCTCCGAATATTGCAAAAACAAATCCTCTCCTGCTTTTTTGCTGCGGCCATATTCACTGTTTCCGAAACGTCCTGTCAACGATGCCTGCTGCGATGATGACAACATTACAGAGCATTTGTTTCCGTGCTTTTTCAATGTTTCAAGCAAAGTTGAGGCAAAACCGAAGTTGCCTTGCATAAACTCGTCGTTATTTTTAGGACGATTTACGCCGGCAAGATTAAACACAAAGTCGCATGATTTGCAATAGTTGTCTAAATCGTCCAACGCATTGTCAACATCGTAGCGGAAAACCTCGTCAATTTGCAAACTGCCGTAACATTTTGCCTTTCCGGTTCGGATATTGTCAAGTTCAGCACATAAATTTTTGCCGACAAATCCGTTTGCACCCGTTACAAGAATTTTTAATCCCATAATCTTTCAATTTTATTCGCTTCTGATATCACGGGCTTTTGCCCTCGGCAACAGTCCTAAATCCTCGCGTACAAAACGCAGTTTCAAGAGAAGTTCTTTCATTTCCTCCACATTGAGACGGCGGGTGTTGTGAGAATGATAATCCTCAATTTTTGAAATGTCTTCGTTGCCTTCTGTAAAAAATTTGTCGTAATTAAGACCGCGCGTGTCGCAGGGGATGCGGTAATAATTGCCCATATCCTCGGCTCTGACCATTTCCTCGCGAGTAACGAGGGTTTCGTAAAGTTTTTCTCCGTGACGTGTTCCGATGATTTTCACCTCTGTTTCGCCATATTTCGGATTGACTTTCGCGTAAGTCTGTTTCAAAGCCTCAGCAAGAGTAGAAAGCGTTGCCGCCGGTGCTTTTTGAACAAACAAATCTCCGTTGTGTCCATGCGTAAAGGCGTATACGACCAAATCAACGGCATCGTCCAAAGTCATCATAAAACGAGTCATATTCGGATCTGTAATTGTTATCGGCTTGCCTTCCTCCATCTGTTCCACCCAAAGCGGAATCACCGAACCGCGTGAAGCCATAACATTGCCGTAGCGGGTACAACAAATTGTTGTCTCGGCGTTGTCGCCAAGTTCCCTGCCTTTGGCGACTGCAACTTTTTCCATAAGGGCTTTTGACATACCCATCGCGTTAATCGGGTAGGCGGCTTTGTCGGTTGAAAGCACGACAACGTTTTTTACGCCGTGTTCTATTGCCGAATTCAGTACGTTTTCCGTTCCGAGAATATTGGTTCTGACCGCCTCTGCCGGAAAAAACTCGCAGGAGGGAACCTGCTTTAAAGCGGCGGCGGAAAAAACATAGTCCACGTCTTTCATCGCAATATCAACGGATGATTTTTCCCTGACGTTACCGATGTAAAACTTAACTTTAGGATTCTGCAAAGCGTGCCGCATATCGTCCTGTTTTTTTTCGTCACGGCTGAAAATACGGATTTCCTTAATATCCGAATCCAAAAAGCGGCGTAAAACAGCATTTCCAAAAGAACCCGTTCCGCCGGTAATTAAAAGAATTTTATCTTTGAAAACTGACATA
>JAEEXW010000252.1 GCA_016287995.1 Bacteroidales bacterium | reverse complement strand
CCCATCATTCTCGAACCCAAAATGTAATCCATTTTCTTGGTCTGGTCAACTAAGAAATCAAGTTCCTTGCAGGAAACCTCATAGAGTTTTGAAAGTCCGTTGTGAGAGAGATAAAGAAGTTGTCCGAAACGGGTTAAATCATTGTTGTTAAGAGCGTTACAAGCCTCAATTACGCGGTTGTCCTCCTCGATGACGTATTTGCAGCGGTTGTAAACAGTGTCTGAAATCTCGCCGATAACGCTTTGCAACTGTTCAACCGTGGCATCGCGCAAAGCCTTGATTCCGGGGTATTTTTTTTGCAACGCCTTAACGCCGGTTGCACATTCCTCACGTCTTGTATTATATTCGCTTGAAGCAAGAGAATGTTTAACTTTTGTATCGGTCAAGACAAAAATACAGTCCTTTAAGTCAAGTTTTGAATACTCAAAGTCAAGACTTCTGCAATCAAGGCGGACACAGTTGCCGTCTTTGCCGAAAATGCTTGCGAACTGGTCCATGATTCCGCATTTTACGCCGACGTATTCGTGTTCGGATTTTTGACCGATTTTCGCCATTTCCATTTTGTCCAGGTTAAGGGAGAAAAGTTCCGAAATAGCAAGACACAAGCCGCTTTCGAGAGCCGCCGAACTTGACATTCCAGCACCTACCGGCACGTCGCCGCCAAAAACGCAGTTAAACCCCGAAATTTTATAACCTTTTTCTTGAATGATTTGCGTGATTCCGTAAAGGTAAGATGCCCATTGTTCTTTCGGACGGTCTTTTTGCTTAACGTCAAACTCGCAATAAGAGCCGTAATCGTATGAGTTTAAACATACTTTGGTGTCGCCGCGTTTTTCAGCCGCAAAATAAATAGCGGGGCTGACGGCACACGGCAAAACAAAACCGTCGTTATAATCGGTGTGTTCGCCGATAAGGTTGATTCTGCCCGGAGCGCGGATTAAAAGCGGTTTGCCGCCGTAAAGTTCTTTATACTTTTTTTCAATTTGTGCTAACAACTCATTATTCATGATTATTTATATTTTTATGTTTGAATTTTTTATAAATCGTACAAAGGTAATAATTTTTTTCAAACAAAGTATGTTTTTAAATTTTTTTGTTAATTTTGATTATATTAAAAAGCGGAATATGATATCACATCACATTCCGCCCAAAAAAAATGAAAAATGAAAATGAAAAATATTTATTTACTTTTAGTTTTTAATACCGCTTAAACTAAAACATAAACCGTGCCATATTTTAGTTTTTTTTACATTTATTCTAAACTCTTTTTTTGCGGCGATTTGCAATTTTTTTTGTACCTTTGCACATCATAAAAAATCATAATCAGAATATGTCACAAAACGTTCACCATTACAAAGGATTATCCGATAATGAAGTTTTGGAAAGTCGCAAACTTCACGGTATCAATGTCTTAACACAACCCGAAAAAGAGACTTTTTGGCAAAAACTTCTTGAAACTTTCAAACATCCGATTTCTATCGTGATGTTTTGTCTTTTTGCTCTCTCTGTTTTGACACCGTTTTTTTTACCAATCGAAAGGATTTGGGCGATGACTGCTGTTGTTGCGGTCTCGGCGGTTTTGATAATTATGACGGGGTTTTTCGGCGGTTTCAACGACCCACTTTTTAAAATTTTGATAACCGCTTTTATAATGTCCATCGGCATTTCAATTTACGAATTTGTGTGGGCGGGAAAAGACATGAGCGTCTTTTTTGAACCCGTCGGAATCATAGCCGCGCTGCTGCTTGCGACAAGCGTTGCCTATTTCCTCGAAAAAAACAACGAAAAAACCTTTCAAAGCCTCAACGAAGTCAACGACGAGACACCCGTAAAAGTAATCAGAAACAACAATACGTGTCAGATTCCCAGAAAAGATGTCGTTGTCGGCGACATTGTTTTGCTTGAAACCGGCGAAGAAATTCCCGCCGACTGCCGTCTAAAAGAGTCGCTCAACCTCACCGTCAACGAGTCCACTCTGACAGGCGAACTTCAATGCCGCAAATCCGCCGACCCGCTGAAAGCCGACAAAGAAGCCACTTATCCGTCAGACTGCATTATGAAAGGTACAACCATCACGGAAGGCTACTGCACGGCAGAGGTGATAAGCGTCGGCGACAAAACCGAGGCGGGAAAAGTTTTCAAAGCGGCTCAGGTGGAGCAAGGCGATGAAACCCCGCTGTCGAAAAAACTTGATAAACTCGCAAATTTAATCACAAAATTAAGCAATATTATTGCCGGACTGATTGTAGTAGGGCGCGTTATTATGTTCTTTGCAGGCGGAAACGCCGATTTTGAGGCACCGGAAGGCTGGCTCAATTTTATCACATATCTTCTTGAAACTGTGATGATTGCGGTAACGTTAATCGTCGTTGCCGTGCCGGAAGGTCTGCCGATGTCCGTAACGCTTTCTCTGGCTTTCAGCATGCGCAAACTCATGAACGAAAACACTTTGCCCAGAACAATGCACTCTTGCGAGACCATGGGCGCGGTTTCGGTTATCTGCACCGACAAAACGGGAACGCTTACCAAAAACCAAATGCAGGTTGCCGACTGTAAATTTTTAGAAAGCGACCAACAGATTATAAATCAAGCCATTGCGTGCAATTCTACCGCAAACCTCGACTTTTCGGATTCAAAAAAAATAAAAGCCGTCGGCAATCCGACAGAAGGCGCACTTTTGCTCTGGCTCAACTCTCAAAACATCGACTACAAACAAGTAAGGGAAAACGTCGCAATCCTTGACCGTCTGCCTTTTACGACCGAAAACAAATATATGGCAACCTTAACGGAAAACAACGTTTTGTTCTTAAAAGGCGCGCCGGAAATTGTCTTGGAATTTTGCTCTCTGACAGAGGACGAAAAGGCTGACTGTTACCGCACTCTGTCAGGTTACCAAAACAAGGCAATGCGTACTTTGGCTTTGGCTTACAAGAAGTTGGACGACGGCGAAAAGCCTTTTGAAAACGGAAAACTGTCTGCAAACGGTTTTCGTTTGGCGTGTGTTTTCGGCATTTCAGACCCAGTGAGAGACGAAGTGCCGGCGGCAGTGAAAGAGTGCTCAGAGGCGGGCATTCAGGTCAAAATCGTTACCGGCGACACTGTCAACACCGCAAAAGAAATCGGCCGTCAAATCGGACTTTTTACGGAAAAAGACTCTGACAAAAACATCATCACGGGGACGGATTTTGCGGCACTCTCAGATAAGGAACTTCTTGACAGGGTTCTTGACATAAAAATCATCGCAAGGGCGCGTCCATCTGACAAAGAACGCTTTGTCAAACTCTTAAAAGCCAAAGATTTGGTGGTGGCGGTTACCGGCGACGGCACAAACGACGCACCCGCCTTGAACGCTGCCGACGCGGGACTTTCGATGGGCGACGGCACGGCGGTTGCAAAAGAAGCCTCCGACATGACCATTCAAAACAACTCTTTCGGCACGATAACTAACGCCGTAATGTGGGGACGTTCGCTCTACAAAAATATTCAGCGGTTTATTATGTTTCAGATGACCATTAACGTTGTGGCGTGTCTGATTGTATTAATCGGAGCATTTACGGGGACAGAATCTCCGCTGACGGTTACGCAAATGCTTTGGGTGAATTTGATTATGGACACTTTTGCGGCGATTGCTTTGGCATCGTTGCCGCCGGATGTTTCGGTTATGAAAGAGAAACCGAGAAAAATGACGGATTCAATAATTTCAAAACCGATGTTTCGACATATACTTCTGACTGGCGGAATTTTTACGGCTTTGCTGCTTGGAGTTTTACTCATTATGCAACACGCTGACATAACGGCATTTTCTGATTTATTTACGAAGGCTTGGGGCGTTTATGACGGTCTCAGCGACTACGAATTGAGTTTGTTTTTCACGACTTTTGTGTTTTTGCAGTTTTGGAATATGTTTAATGCAAAGGCCTTTATGACCGGCAAATCGGCGTTTCATAAAATCAAAAGTTGCAAAGGATTTTTAACGATTGCGGCAGTAATATTTTTCGGTCAGATTTTTATAATCGAAATCGGCGGTAAAATGTTCAACGTATGCCATTTGCATTTAGTTGACTGGCTCTGGATAGTTGGACTTTCGTCAGCGGTGATGATTATAGGAGAAATAAAAAAAATTACGGGACATAAAATCCCGTAATTTTTTTGTTTTTTTTATTCACTTTTCACCTCTACGAACTCAAACGGCACGTAAAATAGTGTCGAATAATTTTCGCCGTTTTCCTTTATTTCTTCGTTTTCGGCATCGTAAAACCAACGAATCATAACTGTTTTGCCATCACGTTTCAAATCTTCGAGAATCCTAAAAATATCGAAAAAAATCTGAGTTGACGACGTACTGAAATATTTAAAATAAACTTCCAAAACGGTTTCATCATTTGCCCGCATGGCATATTTAGTAAACCATTCGTGTATCGGCTTGTAAAAAGAAACAGGGTCTTCCGGATAAGAATTGCCCGCAATCTTAAAAATACCTTGCTCTTTGTCAAGCGTTACCTTGGGAGTATCAAAAGACTCAGGAATGTTTATTGCCGGTAAACTGTTATTATTCAATAAGTTTTCGTTTTCCATAATTAATTTTTTCGCTTAAAAAATATTAGTTATTTTTTTTAGTGCAAATTTCAGCCCAAAAATCTCAATTGTGCCTCCAACATTGCCAACTTTTTCATCTCGAAGCCCGCTTTCAGAGCCTCTGCAACAGGCCGGGTGTAAAGATAATACGTCTCCATCGGCCGCTTGAAATCATAATCCAATTTCATGCTCGGAGAATAAGGTATCATCGCCTTTGTCATCTCAATCATTTTGTCGGCAAATGAGTAATCAAGTCCCTTAACGCCAAGCGTTTGAGCGGCGTCAATTACTTCTTTCATTTGGTCGTAAATGAGTTTTTCGGTGTAAGGATTCTTCAACAAATTGTCCGTTGTAGTATTCATAACGACGGTCATTCCGTTGAAAGGCATATTCCAGACGGCTTTTTTCCA
>JAEEXW010000251.1 GCA_016287995.1 Bacteroidales bacterium | reverse complement strand
GTTGAAGGAGGTAATATTATTATTACAAACGACGGTTCTAGATATAAACTTCAATTTGGGGCCGGAACCGAGGATGAAAGAGACGTATCGCCTGATGAGACAGCTAACTTCGATAATCCTTATTCTTGGGTACAAGAATAATCTCCTAAAAGATTTATAGTTAAACAATAAAAACTTCACCCTTGTCTAATTTAATATTAGGCAGGGGTGTTGTTTTTTTTATTTTTACACGAATGTCGCCATTTTATTAATTGCCTGACGGACTTTTTGTTGTTTCACTTCGTATGAAGTTTCGTTTCTTTTAAGATTTTTCAAAAGCATATCGGCAAGTTTTTGTAATTTATAGATATTGAAACTCTCTTGAAACTTCAACCACATATAGACAGGAATCGTTGTCGCTTTTTCCAAAAAGTGTGTATATTACTCGCAAAAATGAAAACTTTTTATGAAAAAACAAAATAAAAATAAAAGTTTTTTTCTCAAAAACATTTTTTTATTTCAAAAACCTTTTTTATATTTGCGCCGTAAAAAATTATGTTTATGAAAGCAAATTTTTATACTCTCCTTCTAAACGGCGCTCTTTCAGAGTTGATTTTCTGAAAGGCGGGAAGGTGCGTATTTTTCGTAAAAAAAGTTGAAAAATAAAAAACATTTTTAGAAAAGCCCTTCTCAAAACGATTTGAGAGGGGCTTTTCTGTTATAAAGCAAAAAAAATATGGATAACAGAGTTTACATTTTTGACACTACTTTAAGGGACGGCGAACAAGTCCCCGGTTGTCAGCTCAACACCGTCGAAAAAATTCAAGTCGCTAAACAACTTGAAAAACTCGGCGTGGACATTATTGAAGCCGGTTTTCCGATTTCCTCGCCCGGCGACTTTAATTCGGTGGTAGAAATTTCAAAAGCCGTAAGCGCACCAAGAATTTGCGCCCTCACACGTGCCGTTGAAAAAGACATTGACGTGGCCGCCGACGCACTAAAATTTGCAAAACTCAAACGCATTCACACGGGTATCGGTACGTCCGACTCTCACATAAAATACAAGTTCAACTCCACACGCGAAGAAATTATTGAACGCGCTATCAGAGCCGTTAAATACGCTAAAAAATACGTTGAAGACGTGGAGTTTTACGCCGAAGACGCAGGAAGAACCGATAACGAATATCTCGCACGCGTCGTAGAAGCCGTTATCAAAGCCGGCGCAACAGTTGTAAACATTCCTGACACAAACGGTTATTGTCTGCCCGCTGACTACGGCGAGAAGATAAAATATCTTTTTGAACACGTTGACGGAATCCAAAACGCAACTATTTCAACGCACTGTCACAACGACCTCGGAATGGCAACCGCTAACACAATGTCAGGCATTTTGAACGGTGCCCGTCAGGTGGAAGTTACGATTAACGGTATCGGCGAAAGAGCAGGCAACACTTCACTCGAAGAGATTGCCATGATTCTCAAATGCCATTATAACCTCGGACTTTCAACAGGAATCAACACCGAGTTCATTTATCCGACTTCAAGAATGGTCAGCAAGTTGATGAATATGCCCGTTCAGCCAAACAAGGCTATCGTCGGCAAAAACGCTTTTGCTCATTCGTCGGGAATCCATCAAGACGGCGTTCTTAAAAACAAAAGCACTTACGAAATTATCGACCCGAAAGACATCGGTCTCGAAGCCGATTCTATCATTTTGACAGCCCGCAGCGGAAGAGCGGCTCTTAAACACAGACTTTCGGTTCTCGGTTATAATTTCAACGTTGAACAACTTGACGGCATTTATCAAAAATTTCTCGAAATGGCTGACAAGAAAAAGGAAATCAACGACGAAGACCTTTTGCTGTTAGTCGGCGTGGACGTTAAGAAAAATGCCCGCATTAAAATTGACTACTTGAACGTAACTTGCGGTGTTAATTGTAAACACGTTGCCTGCCTCGTGCTTGACATTGCGGGCGAAAAATTTGAGGAATGTTCTTCGGGTAACGGTCCCGTTGATGCCGCTGTCAAAGCCCTGAAAAAAATCATCACTCGTGAAATGATTCTTCAAGAACTTAACATTCAGAGCATTAACAAAGGCAGCGACGATACGTGCAAAGTTCATGCGCAAGTAGAATATAACGGCAAACGTTACTACGGTTTCGGCTCTGACACCGACATTGTTGCGGCAACAGTTGAGGCTTACGTAGATTGTATTAACAAATTTGACATTAATAAAAATTAAACAAACATAATGAATACTTTATTTGATAAAATTTGGGATTCGCACGTTGTTTCAATCGTGGAAGACGGTCCTACACAACTTTACATCGACCGTTTGTATTGCCACGAGGTAACATCGCCCCAAGCATTTGACGGCATGAGAGCACGCGGATTAAAATGTTTCCGCCCCGAAAAGATTTTCTGTATGCCTGACCACAACACTCCGACACACGATCAGGACAAGCCGATTGAAGACCCCGTTTCTAAAAAACAGGTTGACGCTTTGTCAAAAAACGCCGCTGAATTTGGTCTCAATCACTTCGGAATGATGAACGAGAAAAACGGTATCATTCACGTTGTTGGCCCAGAAAGAGGACTTTCGTTGCCGGGTATGACGATAGTTTGCGGCGACTCGCACACTTCAACTCACGGTGCTGTCGGCGCGGTTGCTTTTGGTATCGGTACATCAGAGGTTGAAATGGTTATGGCCTCACAGTGTATCCTTCAACAAAAGCCCAAAAGCATGAGAATCAACGTTAACGGAACTCTCAAAAAAGGCGTTACGGCAAAAGATATTGCGCTTTATTTGATGTCGCAACTTTCAACTTCCGGCGCAACGGGATATTTTGTTGAATATTCGGGTTCGGCAGTAAAAGATTTGACCATGGAAGGCAGATTAACGCTTTGCAACCTTTCAATCGAAATGGGCGCAAGAGGCGGTTTTATCGCTCCCGACGAGAAAACGTTTGAATACTTAAAAGGTCGCGAATACGCTCCGAAAGGCGAGGCTTGGGACAAAGCCGTTGCATATTGGAAAACGTTAAAATCAGGCGATGACGCAGTTTTTGACAAAGAATTGAATTTCAAGGCAGAAGACATTGAGCCGATGGTAACATACGGTACAAATCCGGGCATGGGCTGCGGCATTTCTCAGAATATTCCTTCAATTGATACCGTTGACGAGGCTGGCAAAGAAAGTTATTTGAAAAGTCTCAACTACATGGGCTTCAAACCGGGAGAAAAACTTCTCGGCAAAAAAGTTGATTACGTATTTTTAGGCGCATGTACAAACGGCAGAATTGAAGATTTCCGCGCATTCGCAGACTTAGTAAAAAAATCCGGCAAGAAAAAAGCCGAAGGCGTAACCGCTTGGCTCGTACCGGGTTCATGGCTCGTTGACAAACAAATCCGCGAAGAAGGTCTCGACAAAGAATTAGAAGCCGCAGGTTTTGCTATCCGTCAGCCGGGCTGCTCAGCATGTCTTGCTATGAACGATGACAAAATCCCCGCAGGAAAACTCTCTGTCTCAACCTCTAACCGTAACTTTGAAGGTCGTCAAGGACCCGGCGCTCGCACCGTCTTGGCTTCACCACTCACGGCAGCCGCAGCAGCAGTAACCGGCGTTATAACAGACCCGCGTACATTATTGTAATGTTTAACCGCTCGCCGCGGAGGCGTTCTTTCTTGAAAGAAAGAACCAAAGAACTTTCAATTATTTTTAATTAGTACCGGTCTTAAAACCGGTACTAATTAAAAATAGTATAAAAGTTTTCCGGTTCCCTTTTACAAAAGGGAACGCCCGGCGGCGAGCCGAAAAAAAATTAAAACAATGAAACAGAAATTTGATATAATAACGAGTACCTGTGTTCCGTTGCCGCTGGAAAATGTGGACACGGATCAGATAATACCTGCGCGTTTTTTGAAAGCGACGACGAGGGAAGAGAAGTTTTTTGGTGACAATTTGTTTAGGGATTGGCGTTACAATTCTGACGGCAGTTTGAACAAGAATTTTGTTTTGAACGATCCGACATATTCGGGTGAGGTTTTGGTAGCGGGCAAGAATTTTGGTTCGGGTTCGAGCCGTGAACACGCTGCGTGGGCTATTGCCGGATATGGTTTCAGGGTTGTGGTTTCAAGTTTTTTTGCTGACATTCACAAAAACAACGAGTTAAACAACTTTGTCTTGCCGGTAGTTGTAAGTGAAGGCTTTTTGGCAGAACTTTTTGATTCGATAAAGAAAGATCCCAAAATGCAGGTAAAAGTTGATTTACCAAATCAGACGATTACCAACCTTGCAACGGGAAAAAGTGAAAAATTCGACATCAACGGTTACAAAAAACATTGTCTTATGAACGGTCTTGACGATATTGACTATCTCTTAACAGTTAAAGACAAAACCGAGAAATACGAAGAAAAAGCAGTGAAATATTAGTTCAATTTTTCCATACAATAATTAAATCCGCATTTGCATCAAATAACTGCAAGTGCGGATTTTTTTTTACCTTCTAATATACTTATTTTCATTCTCTTAAAACCAATTTATTTCCTTAGCGAAATTTATTATTGTTAATTTTCTCAAAAAAAAAAAAAAAAGTTAAATTTTTATTTGTTATTTAGGAAATTTTCAGATACATTTGCACAATTAATAACAAAATCAACTGACCTCAAAAAAGGTCACATTATATATGAACACATTGTCTAATGTGAAAACTCGTAGAGGCGAGGCCAATCCTCCTGACATTAGTTTTACCACTAATGCCTTCCCCGAAGCAAAATGCTCAAAAACTGGGGTGTCGGTGAGGTATGAAATTACCCCAAATAAAAGTTGGTATGTTTTCAGAGTATCATACGGGAGAGAAGACATAGCAGCGGATTTTCTTGTCAAAAGAGGGACTTACACATATATTCCCAAACAGTATGTAATTAAATATGTCCGTGGTAAAAAGAAAAGAATTCTTCAATCACTCATACCAAATCTCATTTTTGTGTATACCACCGGGGATAAGGC
>JAEEXW010000250.1 GCA_016287995.1 Bacteroidales bacterium | reverse complement strand
GCCGCAAACGCTGTAATAGAAAAGTATGTTGGATAGTCGAAATAAATGCACGCTATTGCCGCACAAAATATCATTACAGGCATTTGTGAAAGCCCGCAATAGATAGTCGCAAATGCACCGGAAATTTTGTTTTCATCTTTCAAAACCGTTGGTCGGCCAACCGCTTCACCGATTCGGTTAGGCGTTATAACAGAGGGCAGAATTCCCTTCAAAACACCTCTGACAGAGGTTTTTAGCGTTATCCTCTCAATCGGTGTTAACGAGATTTTCCATTTTACCGCTTCCAAAAACCAATTTGGCACTACCAGAAATACAGATACACCAAGCAGCACAAAATTAATGTCAAGGGCATTTCGGTCAATATCTTTCAACTTGTCAAAATTATCCCTTGAAACATAATAAAGCATTATATAACAAACAATTACAAAAACAAGCGTTATAATTTTCCTGTATTTTTTGATATATTTCATGCCGCGTTTTTATAGTTTTTGTTGATTATAGGCAACAAAATCAGCATTAAAAAGCCGCCGATTAAAAACGTAATGTCTTGTGCGCCATGCGTTACAAAAGCGTATGCTCTGCCGCAGGGATCTCTTGTAATTCCGTAGAGTGCGAGAAGTTCAATCGTTAAGAAATGCCAAGTTCCCATTCCGCCCGGAGAGGGCACAACAACACCGTAAGTACTTAATACAAAAATTGTTAGCGAATCAGCCGCCGTAACATTTTCAGTACAAGAAAAAGCCTGAAACGGCAAATAAGTGTCAAGAAAATAAACAAAGTTAATAAAAAAAGTGTGGAGCAAAAACTGCCACTTTTTTTTCATTTTCAGAATCGTGAAAATGCCTTCTTTGAAATTTTTTATCACAGAATTTATCTTTTCGCCCAATGAAAATAAATTCTTTTTAATCGCATATTTAACAGCAAAAAATCCCATTAACATAAGCGCAACACCGACTGCAATTATCAGCGGAATGTATTTTTCAAAACTTTCTATCCGGCTCATAATCTGCGGGTTGTCGTTCAAGAAATTCATAATCACGCCGCTTTGCGTAAAGAATACTATGGCTGTTAAAATCAGAAAAAACGTCATGTCGGCGATTCTTTCAGTTATGACCGTGCCAAGGCTTTGTGAAAACGGTATTTTTTCGTAACGGTTTATAATTCCGCACCTTACAAACTCTCCCGAACGCGGAATCGCCATGTTTGAAAGGTACATTATCATTACCGAAGAAAAAAGATTTACATTTTTTGGTTTGTAACCGAGCGGTTCCAACATCAAAGACCAGCGCAGAGCGCGGCTGTAATGCCCTACAACCCCGAAAATTATACTCAAAACAATCCACGACCATTTTACGGATTTTATTTCCTGCCACAAAACAGAAAAATCCTGCCCTCGGTAGGCAAGATAAAACAGACCTATTCCGATAGAAAAAAATATTATTATTTTAAGCGCAGATTTAATTTTTTTATTCATCGCAAACAATTTTCAAAAATTTTTTGCAAAGTTAGTTTTTTTTATCGTATCTTTGAGTAATTTTTTATTCAGAACTATGAAGATTGTATTTTTTTTAACATTAGCGTTTTTTTTCTGTGAGGAAGTTTTCTCGCAAACTTTCTCTCATAAGGAAATTTATGACTCCGACTTTGTATTTACGGAGGGTATTTATCTGACAAAAAAAGATTTTTCAGAAAATAAACCGATAGAGAAATCCCGTATTAACAGTCAGTTAGACCCTGAGTCTTTAACCTTTTTCGAGGAGTTGATGCAGCAGAGAACAATCAGCCTTTACGACAATCTCGGTCAGGAGGTAACGATAAAGACATCCGAGATTTTCGGCTACTCTTCTGCTAACGGCATATACGTTTTGAACAACGGCACTTTTTCACGTGTCGGGATTATTGGGAATATATGCCACTTTTTAGGCTCTAAAACAGTTTATAATCCGGCTTATTCTCCGTATTGGGACTATTATAACAGACCTTTTACACAGGTTTCAACCGTTGAACCTCAACAATATTTTCTTGTTTTTGAAACAGGACAAATCCTTGAATACACTCCGCAAAACCTTGAAATGATTTTAATGAAAGACCCTGCGCTCCATGATGAGTATGCAGAGTTGTCAAGGCGCAAAAAAAATTCAAAATTATTTTATTATATGAGACTCTACAACGAAAAACATCCACTTTATATACCGGTTTATAAATAATTTTGAAAAAAAACTTTTAAAAACCAAAAATAATGGATATATTTGCCAAAATTTAGAAATGTATTTAAACTGAAAAATAATATGAACGAAGAAGCGCAATTATACATTGACGATGCGGAAGAGAAAATGAAATCCGCAGTCAATCATTACGAAGCGGAACTTACAAAAATCCGCGCAGGCAAGGCTACACCCGCAATTCTCGCCGACATTAGGGTTGATTATTACGGAACGGAAACGCCTTTGAATCAGGTTGCTAACGTCGGCACTACCGATGCCCGCACCATCGTGGTTCAACCGTGGGAAAAAGCGATGCTCCCGAAAATCGAGAAAGAAATTCTGAAAGCCAATCTCGGTCTTACTCCCGTCAACAACGGTGAAATCATCAGAATCGTGATTCCCGCCCTTACCGAAGAGCGCAGAAAACAACTCGTAAAACAGGTGAAAGCAGAGGCTGAAAACACAAAAGTCGCAATCAGAAACGTAAGAAAAGACGCCAACAACTCGTTGAAACAACTTGAAAAAGACGTTATCACCGAGGACGAGTCAAAAGAAGGTCAGGATATTGTTCAGAAACTGACCGACAAGTACGTTGCCAACACGGATAAAATCTGTGAGGCAAAAGCGGCTGAAATTTTGAAAGTTTAAGAAATTGTATTTTTGTTGATAGATAACGGGCTGCCGCGTTTTATAAAAAACCTTGCGGACAGCCCGTTCTTTTTTATGTAATTATTATGACCCTTCTTTTTATGCCAAACCGTTGGCTTTGAACATTCTCACGAAATCTTCGTCAAGCATCGACTTGTAAGATGACATCCAAGACTTGATGAAAATGATAATTTTTATAAGTGATATCGTCTCACCGTTTGCATAATTGGAACGGTTTGCCTGCAACGTCCCGATAAACTGATCGTGGGCGAGTTTAAAATCATCGTAGCGGGGATAACTGAAATCCTTTAAGTACTTCTCCTCAAAACCGAAGTGATAACCCGTATAGTCGATTAACTCGTCAAGAGTTTGCAAAACTGTTTTCGCTGGCGATTTACGCTTAAAGTCGCCGTATAACTTGTTGATTGTCTCCAACCACTTTCTTGTCTGCGTATCAATAATGTTAAGACCGATACGATAATTTTCAAATGCGAGCAACGTGTAATCCTGATCGATGCCCGGAAGTTCGATTTTGTTTTTGATGAGCAGGTCTTCAAGAATTTCGGTTCTGTTTTCGAGTTCAAACTTAGCCGTGAGCATATCCTCTTCGTATGAAGAAGAACGCTTGCGCTCTTCTGAAAGTTTTGATAAGTCGTTGAGAACCAAAGTGTAAACTACTTTCGTATTGAAAATATTTGCTGTAACTGAGAGCCAGAACAATATCGGCGTTCCGTCTTTTGAAAGCACCTGTATTTCCTTGCCTTTTGTATTGACAATGTTTCCAAACTCCGCTTGAAGTGCTTTTGCCATTTCAACTTCATTGGACTTAAAGCCCAAAACGTTATAAACGCTACGACCCAACACCTCTGCTGATTTGTATCCCAACAAATTGATAAACAATTCGTTGACATACTGAATAGTACCATCGTCGCTTGTGGTAATGATAGCCGCCGAAATAATGCCGTAAAGGTTGGCTTCGTAGTTTTCCCTTTCTTTTACGAGTTGGTTTGCAACGTTAAATTTGTTTTTCAACTGTTCTATTTCGGTATCCTGCAACGTGGTCTGCTGTTCGAGAGTACGGTTGATAGCCTCCATCTCCTTGATTTCGCGGTAAAAATCGTCCTCGCGTTTCATACTGTCTTCTTGGGTTGCCTGCAACTCTTCGATAGTCTGTTTCATCTCCTCTTCCTGATCTTTCATCGCTTGGGTCTTGGCGTTTGACTGTTCGAGAAGTTCAGCCGTCCTCGTGTTGATTCTCGTTGTTGAAAGTGTTGCCGCAATAGACTCAGCAATTTTTTCAACCAATTCTATTTCAAAATCTTTTATCTCGTTAAAAGAAGCCAATTCGATAACACCGAGAATATCGTTTTCTATTCTCAGCGGCACGATTAACAGCGACTTCGGGTTAGCAGAACCGATACCAGACTCTATTTCGATGTAATCATCAGGAATATCAGTCAAATATATCGTGTATTTTTCCTGAGCGCACGCACCTACCAAGCCTTCTCCTATATTAATACGGCGTTTGATAAATTTTTTACGGTTGTATGCGTATGCCGAAAGCAGTTCAAGATGAATGTCATTCGGGTCATTGTCTTGATAAATAAAAATTCCGCCTTGGTTTGCTTTGATATATTTAACAAGGTTTACGACAATGTCGTCCGAAAGTTCCCTGATATCGTCGGTGTGATGACGAAGAATCTCTGCAAAAAGAGCCTGTCCTTCTGTCGTCCAGTTTCGCTGAATATCCTCTGATTTACGTTTGCTCTCCTCTTTTGCTGCGTTTTGAAGTGATTTACGCATATTAAGAAGTGAGTTGCCGAGCACGTCCTTATCTGACAAAGGCTGATAATTAGAACTAAAATCACCTTGTCCAATGGCGTGCGCAAAGTCTGATGTTTTTTGAAGACCGATTGTAAGTTGCTCAATCGAAGATGCCGTCTGACCGACTTCGTCGTTGTAAACCTCATCGTTAAATTCCGGAAGTTCGCCCTCCGAAAGCCTTTTGGCATATTTCATCAAGCCTTCTAACGGCCTTACTATCAAGCCTGAAATGTACAGAGCCAACGCCAATGAAACCACAATGCCAATCAGGAGAAATATTACAAGTGTTTTTATGTTTTCGTTTCCTTTTACCGATGAAACC
>JAEEXW010000249.1 GCA_016287995.1 Bacteroidales bacterium | reverse complement strand
TACTCAAAGCCAGAGACTACGATTATCTCGGTTTTGCTTATTGGATGCAAGACGAGTCTCGAACGGCACTTTCATACCTTTTTGAAGCCGTGGATTTATGCAAAAAACTAAAAAAAATAAAAGCGGCGGCACACACTTTTCTTATTATCGGCAGTTGTTACGAAGATTTAAACATAAGAGACAGCATTTTCCCGTATTACAACATGGCGATAAAATACTACGTTGAAGCGCAAGATACTGCAAACTTAATAATAGCATACAACGGTTTAGGCAGAATTTATGACAATATGTCATTATATGACAATGCCGAAGAAACTTACCGCAAGGCTCTCTCCTACGCTTCTAACGCAAACGACACAATAAATACGGCATGGTGTTACAACAACATAGGTAACGCTATGGGTAGTAAGTCAGAAATGGACTCTGCAATCGCAAATCTAAAAAAATCAGTTTTTCTGTTTGAAACAATAAGTTATATCAATTACGATGACATTCAATACAAATATGACGCATACGCCAATCTCGCACATATTTATATTAAAGCGGCAAAGTTAACGAATAAAAAAGAGTATGCCGATAGTTGCTACAAATATGTAAAAAAAGTTGGTAACTTTTATCTGTCAATAGGTGCTGACTACGATTATATTTCCCACTGTTACGCTTTCATTGATTATCTCATTTTCTATAAAAGATACAACAATGCGCTGAAAGAACTGCTAAAATTAGAAACATTGATAACGGCAAATAGTTCAATCAGCGTGTTAAAAAATTATAATGATTATTTGTATCAGGTCTATTCGCTGCTCGGCGACTACAAAAATGCCTTGAAACACCATGAAAAACTCCTTGAATATAGACTTTCAACATTAAACGACAGCACTCTTGATGTCATAAAAAATTCCGAAGTGGAACGTACTCGTATGCTTGAAGAGGTTAAGCGCGAAAACGCCGAAAAACTTCATGCCGTAGAAACCGACCGTTTCAAGTCAGAGAGAAATATGATGATAGTAATAATCGTTGCGCTGATAGCGGGTTTGTTGCTGATTTTTATGATTGTTTGGGACAAACATAAGGCAAACAAAATTCTTTCTACCAAAAACCAACTTCTCAACTCGCAAAAAGCCGAAATCGAAGCACAACGCGACGAAATCGAAAGTCAAAAAAACATCATCACAGACCAGTGGAACGAGGTCAATAGTGTTAATAGTAAACTCATTTCAAGCATCAACTATGCCGAAAGGATTCAACGCGCTGCCGTTTCTAAAATAGAAGAAGTAAAAGCAGTTTTTCCGGAAAGTTTTGTTTTTTACCGTCCGAGGGACATTGTCAGCGGCGATTTTTATCGGGCAGGAAAATGCGGCAAATATCCTTTTATTGTAACCGCCGACTGCACCGGACACGGTATTCCGGGTGCGTTTCTCTCGATGCTTGGTATTTCGGCGTTAAAAGAATTTTTAGTTTCGGAATACGATGCCGAAAATCCGGGAACGGTTCTTGACCGCATTCGCGAATTTATCAAAACGACATTAACATCCTCTTTACAAGACGGTTATGTTAGCGACGGTATGGATATGACAATTTGCTGCTTTGACTTTGAAAAAATGGAAATGCATTACGCAATAGCCAATCAGACGGCGTTTATAATCCGCAAAGGCAAAAGCATAAAGTTGAAAGGCGACAATATGCCGGTAGGTCGTTACATCATCGAAAAAGAGCATTTTCAAACTCTGACCATAAAAATCGAAAAAGACGATATGGTTTATACATTTTCGGACGGTATACAAGACCAACTCGGCAGTATGAAACGTAAATTTTTGATACAAACTCTGTTGGATACTTTGATTTCGTTTGCCGAAAAACCTGCGGACTATCAATGCAAAATTTTGGAAAAAACGATTTTAGACTGGCAGGGCGATATGCTGCAAGTTGACGATATGACTCTCGTCGGAATAAGGGTGAACTAAACTTTTTTTCTGCGGCTAAAATTATGTCAAAAAATCTGTTTGCGAGATATATTTAGGAAGTTACGACAATTTACGAGGCGGAAAAAATCACCCTCCGCCGTCTCAACGAAAAATGGACGGAATGTTACCTTTATGACGGCAAGGACATTCCGCGCAAAACTTTTGACAATCACCGGAAAGAAATCGAAACACTTTTTGACCTTAACATCTCCTGCAACAAAAGCGACAACACATATTTCATCGAGGATTCTGACGGTTTTCAAAACGGAAAAATACGCCGCTGGTTGCTCAACAACTTCGCCGTCAACAATATGCTGTCTGAAACCAAACATCTGAAAGACAGGGTTTTGTTTGAAGAGATTCCGTCGGGACACAGATTTTTGCCGAGGGTGATTCAGGCAATGCGGGAGGATAAATTTGTAAAAATCACTTACCGAAGTTTTTGGCGCGATTATAACGAAACCCTTACGATTGCGCCGCTCGCTCTGAAAATTTCCCACAACCGCTGGTATATCACAACGCAAAAATCAGAGGGACAAATCCGCGTTTACGCGCTTGACAGAGTGTCAGAGTTGGAAATCGCGGACAAAAAATTTGAATATCCGAAAAAATTTTCTGCGGAAAAATATTTTGCAGACTGTTACGGCGTGATTTCGGGGTTTGTGAAAGCGGATGTTGTAAAGTTAAAAGTTATGAACAACCAGCAAAAATTTTTCCGCTCGCTGCCGCTTCATCATTCGCAAAAAGAAACTGAAACGCATCAGGATTATTCAGTTTTTGAATATTTTTTGCAGCCGGCATTTGATTTTCAGCAGACAGTGCTTTCATACGGTGAAAGTGTTGAAGTAATTGAACCCGAATGGCTTAGAACCCAAATCGCAGAAAAAATCAGAAAAATGGCAGAAATTTATTTTCCGAGGAATTAATTTGATACGGATGTTGTAAATAAAAATTCTCTAATCTTCCACGGCTATTTCATTTAACCTTTTGTATCAACCGAGCCGCAAGCATTGCGGCTCTACGTATAGGTCTCCGTAACGCGCCCCGTATGTAGAGCCGCAATGCTTGCGGCTCAAACACATATATAAATTCCCCTACTGTGCTTAGTTTTGGCGCAGTGGGGTTTTTGTTTTGCGGAAAATTTAAATCCACAAAACTTTTTAGAAAAATGACAGAAGAATTTCATTTGGGACATCTTATCCGCGAAGAACTCGACAGACAAAATCTCACGGTAGTATGGTTCGCAGAAGCCATAAACAGCGACCGTTCAAACTGTTACGACATCTTTGAACGTAAATTCATTAATCTCGAACTTTTGGAAAGAATTTCAAAGGTTTTGAAACGAAATTTTTTCAAGGATTTAGCGGAATACGAGGAAACTGTGGTGAAAATTCCGACACAAATGTAGGACAGAATCCGACACGGATTGCTTGTTTCAGAAAAAACAAAAAACTAAATTTGACAAAAATAATGTCTAACAATTTAAAATGTTCTATTATGCAAAAAATTATAAACAAATTAGTCTCTATGATTGACGACCTCAACATCGTCAGAAAGGGATTCAGAATTTTTTATTATGTAATGGGAGTACTAAACGGATTACTGCCCGCAGTTTTGCTGCTCTGTATGTTGTCATGGGTTGGAATCGAGTATTCAAAAATCTCAACATTTTTCAAAGGTTGGTCTGATACAGTATTTCAGTTTATGCTATTTCTGTGGGTTGGAGTAACAACATTTATCTTTATTGTTACGCTCAAATATTGGACAAAACACGGCAACGACCTTGTCAACATCAAAAACCGTTACCCGAATATAACCTTTGTAGCCGATTTTATTCACACTTGCAACAATTCAGGCGTTTTCGTAAGCCTTTGTTCATTTACAGCATTTACAGTACTCGCCTATATTTTTATGGCGTTGACAGGTGAATTTAACTTCTATTTCAGAGGAAGGTTTTTGGGCTATCTGATTGTAGCAATTTTACTTATAATAACAGCGGCAGCCTTTTCGCTGTTACAAATTATGATTGTAAGTTTTATAACAGAGTCTATAAAACGCAAAATTCAGATGGCAACCGACTTGCAGGATGTTGCTGATATTATGAGAAGTTCTGAAATTATTAACAAACAGGAAACATTATGAACATACAGACAAACAATATGATACGCTGCAAAAACTGCGGACGGCTGATTCCGTCAGAAAGCAGTTCGTGCCGGTATTGCGGAGATGAATTAACAAACACCTCAGAATCAAAGGTTTCAGTCTCTGAAAGAAATTCAACCGCAAAAAAACGCAAAAAAACAGCCAAATTTATCGTGCTTGGAATTTTTTGCATTGTTTACTATAATCAGTGTCATAAATACGACGGATTTTAAGTTTTCAAAGTTGGTAAAAACTGAACAAACAGAGGCAGAGAAAACCGAGTCTGAATTTGAAAACAGTTCTATGACCGTCAAGCATATAGACAATCCGGTTGTGAGAAATGCGCCTAACAGAATGCGTATAAAAATTGTCCGTATAATATTGGCAGATGAATACACTGCTGTTGTATTCACCGTTGACAACACACAAGGATCGTATTCATATATCGCCATTGACCCCGAAACATATATCACCTTAAACGAGAGTGATATAGCGGTGGAAAGAATGATTGGAACTGACGGCATAGGCGTTTCACCACAAAAAACCGCGATTCCAAAAGGCAAAGTAACATATTTTTCTTTGATTTTTCCACCAATAGACAGAGATACAAGGGTTTTGGATTTGGAAGAGTCAGGAGAAAACGGCTGGAAATTTTACGGAATACAATTAAAGTAAAACTCACAGAAAAAAGTGCATTGAAAATTTGGCAAAGCCGGAAAAAGTTTGTTAACTTTACGCAGAATTTTAACATAGAATTTTCGGGCTTTGCGCTCTTATTCCGCTTGTCGAAATACCCCAAAACGTACACAGTATCGGAATAAGTTGCCAGATGTAAACGTCGTATCGGCGTGAGCCGTTTCGTGCTGATTAGATACAAAGGTAGGGGTACCTCGACAAGATAAGA
>JAEEXW010000248.1 GCA_016287995.1 Bacteroidales bacterium | reverse complement strand
CAGGAAACACTTTACGACAATATAGAGGCGGCAGAAAAGCAAATTCAGGCTATTCTTCGTGAAAAACTCGATGAAATTTTGCCTCAGGCGTTTGCAATCATAAAAGATACCGCAAGACGTTTCAAAGAAAACGAAGAGGTAGAGGTAACGGCAACGCTGTTTGACCGCGAACTCGCTATCAAATACGATAATATCAGAATCGACAACGACAAAGCATATTACAACCGCACATGGAGAGCCGGCGGCAACCTTTTGACATGGAACATGGTTCATTACGATGTTCAGATAATCGGCGGTATTGCGCTTCACGAGGGCAAAATTGCGGAGATGGCAACCGGTGAAGGTAAAACCCTCGTGGCAACGCTTCCTGTTTTTCTTAACGCATTGACTGGTAGGGGAGTACACGTGGTAACCGTCAACGATTACCTTGCAAAACGTGACTCCGAGTGGATGGGAATGTTGTATATGTTTCATGGTCTTAGCGTTGATTGTATAGACAAGCATCAGCCGAATTCGCCCGAACGCCGCAGAGCATATTATTCGGACATTACTTTCGGTACTAACAACGAGTTCGGTTTTGACTATTTGAGGGACAATATGTGTTCTACTCCCGAAGAGTTGGTTCAGAGAAAACACGTTTTTGCAATTGTCGACGAGGTTGACTCGGTCTTAATCGACGATGCTCGTACACCGCTTATTATCAGCGGTCCCGTAGCAAGAGCGGGCAACGATATGCAACTTTTTATGGACCTGAAACCGAAAGTTGTTCAACTTGTAGAACATCAAAAACAACTCGTCAACAAACTCTTGAACGAGGCAAAAGCACTTATTAAAAAAGGCGACAAAACGCAGGGCGGTGTTAAATTGTTGAAGGCTTGGAAAGGTCTTCCGAAAAATAATGCGCTTATTAAGTTTCTCAGCGAAGAAGGCAACAAAGTACTTTTGAATGCTACCGAAGGCGAATACATGGCTGAAAACAACAAGCGTATGCCTGAAATCACCGACGAACTTTATTTTGTTATCGAAGAAAAACAAAATTCGGTGGATTTGACCGAAAAAGGTATCGACCTTATCACCGGCAATTCTGACGACCCGCAGTTTTTCGTTATGCCTGATGTCGGCAGCGAGGTTGCAGAAATTGAACATTCCGACCTTTCGGACGAAGAAAAAGTTGCAAAGAAAGACAAACTTATGTCGGAATTTGCGGTAAAATCGGAGCGTATTCACACTATCAATCAGTTGCTTAAAGCCTACACGATGTTTGAAAAAGACCAAGAATACGTGGTCATTGACAACAAAGTAAAAATCGTGGACGAGCAGACAGGTCGTATTATGGAAGGCAGACGCTATTCCGACGGACTTCATCAGGCAATTGAGGCAAAGGAAAACGTTAAAGTGGAGGCTGCAACTCAAACTTTTGCAACGATAACGCTTCAAAATTATTTCCGTATGTACGAAAAAATCGCTGGTATGACCGGTACTGCGGAAACGGAGGCAGGCGAGTTTTGGGAGATTTACAAACTTGACGTTTGTGTTATCCCGACCAACAAACCTGTTATCAGAAAAGATGAAAACGATTTGGTTTACAAGACCAAACGTGAGAAATATAATGCTGTTATTCAAGAAGTTGAACGTCTTCACAACGAAGGCAGACCTGTACTTGTGGGTACAACATCGGTTGAGGTTTCAGAGTTGTTGAGCAAAATGTTAACGCTCAGAAAGTTGAATCACAATGTCTTGAACGCAAAACAGCATGCAAGGGAGGCTGACATTGTAGCCGTTGCGGGTCAGAGCGGAACGATTACGATTGCAACTAACATGGCTGGTCGTGGTACAGACATCAAACTTTCTGACGAGGTAAAAGCCAAAGGCGGACTTGCAATCATCGGTACAGAAAGACACGAATCAAGACGTGTTGACCGTCAGTTGCGTGGACGTGCCGGACGTCAGGGAGACCCCGGAAGTTCGCAGTTTTTTGTTTCTTTGGAAGACAATTTGATGAGGCTTTTCGGTTCGGAAAGAATTGCTGCCCTTATGGACAGAATGGGCTTGGAAGAAGGCGAAGTAATTCAACACAAAATCGTTACGAAATCAATCGAAAGAGCGCAGAAAAAAGTTGAAGAAAACAACTTTGGTATTCGTAAACGTCTTTTGGAATATGATGACGTTATGAACAAACAGCGCGAGGTGATTTACCGTCAACGCAGAAACGCACTTTTTGGCGAAGGTCTTGATATCGAACTTACCAATATGTTGAACGATACTTGCGACAATCTTGCTAATCAATATCATAACGAAGGTGATTACGCAGTATTCTCGCTTGAAGTCTCTAAGAGTCTCGGAATTCAAAACCCTGTCAGCGAGGACGATTTCTTGAAACTTTCTAATGAAAAAATAGCCGACCAACTTTTTGAAACTGCTTTCAACCATTTGGCGCAAAAGATGAAACTTATTCGCGATATGGCTATGCCGCAGATTAAAGAAGTTTACGAGAAATTCGGCGACAGATACGAATACATTGTTATTCCTATTACTGACGGTCGTAGAATTTTCCAAATCCGTGTCAACTTGAAAAAAGCATACGAGACCGAGTGTCGCGAAATTACCAAGTCGTTTGAGAAAATCATTATGTTGATAACAATCGACGAAAATTGGAAAGCGCATTTAAGGGATTTGGACGATTTGAAACAAGCCGTTCAGACTGTAACATACGCACAAAAAGACCCGCTCGTAATTTTCAAAATTGAGTCTAACGAGATGTTTGATAAGATGTTAGACCAAAATAACAAGACGATAATTTCAACGATAATGCGCGGTCAGATTCCCGTGCGCGACCCCGAAGAAGTAGCACGTGCTCAGGCAGCGGCGTTAGCACAGGCACAAGCACAGGCGATGGCTCAAAAACGCGAACAAGAGCGTATGAAAGCCACTCAGGAAGAGGCTCAGAAGATAACTGACGAGCCGAAACCTCAGCCTCAACCCCAACAACAGCCTGAACAGCCGAAAACGCAACCAATAGTAAGAGGTGAAAAGAAAATCGGCAGAAACGACCCTTGTCCTTGCGGCAGCGGTAAAAAATATAAAAACTGCCACGGCAAAGACTTAGAAGAATAGATAATAAAAAAAACCGGCAAATTTGCCGGTTTTTTTATTGTTTGTATTTTAGTGATGGAATAGCCTTATTCCAGTGAAACTCATTACGATATCGTATTTGTTGCAGGTTTCGATAACGTTGTCGTCGCGGAGTGAGCCGCCGGGTTGTGCGATAAATTTTACGCCCGATTTTTTTGCTCTTTCAACGTTGTCGCCGAAAGGAAAGAATGCGTCTGAGCCGAGTGCAACGTCAGTGTTTTTATCAAGCCAAGCGCGTTTTTTCTCGCGTGTGAAAACCTCCGGCTTTACTTTAAACAATTTTTGCCATTGACCTTCTGATAAAACATCATCGTAATCCTCAGAAATGTAAATGTCGATTGTATTGTCGCGGTCTGGACGTTTGATACCGTCAACAAACTGTAAACCAAGAACTTCGGGCGACTGTCTGAGCCACCAGTTATCAGCCTTCTGACCCGCTAATCTTGTGCAGTGGATTCTTGACTGTTGACCTGCACCGATACCTATCGCCTGACCATTTTTAACGTAACAAACCGAGTTCGACTGTGTATATTTCAAAGTTATCATTGCAACAGTCAAATCTATTTTTGCATCCTCGGTAAGTGTTTTGTTTTCGGTAACGATATTGTTAAAAAAGTCGTCCGTAATTGTAAGTTCGTTTCTGCCTTGTTCAAAAGTGATTCCGAAAACTTGTTTCCGTTCAATAGGTTCGGGACGGTAGTTTTCGTCGATTTTGATAATGCAATAATTACCGTTTTTCTTTTGTTTTAAGATTTCTAACGCTTCGTCAGTGTAGCCCGGAGCGATAACGCCGTCCGAAACTTCTCTTTTGATAACAAGTGCCGTACTCTTGTCGCAAATATCAGAAAGCGAAATAAAATCGCCGAAAGACGACATTCTGTCAGCACCGCGTGCTCTAATATAAGCGTTTGCAAGCGGCGTAAATTCGATGTCCAAATCTTGAACCCAATAAATTTGTTTTTCAACCTTGCTGAGCGGCTTTCCTACCGCAGCACCCGCCGGCGAAACATGTTTGAACGATGTTGCAGCAGGCAAGCCCGTTGCTTTTTTTAGTTCGCTGACAAGTTGCCAGCCGTTGAAAGCGTCAAGAAAATTTATGTAACCGGCTCTGCCGTTAAGCACTTCAACGGGAAGTTCGCCGTTTTCCATAAAAATACGCGCCGGTTTTTGGTTGGGATTGCAACCGTATTTCAATTGATATTCTTTCATTATTTTACGTTTTTATTGATGATTTTAGAACAGAATTTTCCCGTCTCGATTTCTATGAAACGGGTAAATAGCGACACTTTGTTTTCGGGGTTGAGAGCGTTCCAAACGGAGTTTGTAAACTCGTTGATATCGCCTTTGATTTCAATACGTTGCGGCTCGCCTTCAAAACTCGGAAGCGGATTACCGTCGCTCATGTAAGTGTGAATAAAACGACCTTCGCCGGCTATCGGATTGTCGTAATGGAAAGTGTAACGGCAGTTGGATTCTTCGCGTTTTTCGTCAGATTTTAAAATCGACATGTAGAAAGAAAATTTGCCTTGACAGATATTCATTACGCCGGAAATTCTCGGTGTGCAATTCGGTGCGTCGGGTTCAAATTGCCGACAAAGAAGCGACTGTTCAAACGTCATTTGAGCGTTCATTTTGTCGAAAATTGTGTCTGTTTGGTCGCCGTTGGTAACGATTGTGTTGTTGCCGAGAACTCTTACGGGAGAGTAAATTATCAGCGAAGGGTCTTTGAGTTTTGCGGGATCAAAAGCCTCGGTGCGGATACCCTCGCCGTCTTCAACAAAAATTCTGTTACGGGAATTTTCACTTCTTCCCATTATAAAATAAGCGGTTACGGCAAATTTGCCGTCTTGGGATTTTCCAATAACAATGCCTCTGCCGGGGTATGTGGTTTTGGAAATCTCTGTTGATAAATTTTCTA
>JAEEXW010000247.1 GCA_016287995.1 Bacteroidales bacterium | reverse complement strand
AAGAAGTTATCTATCATATTATTATTGAGCATATTATGTAATTCCATGGTAAAGGCTCAGGGCGGCGACTATTTGGAAGACAAAACAGAATACCGCTATCCTAACTTTGTAATAGGATTCAACCACTGTTTCGGGTCAAGTATCGGCGGCGGCACCGACAACTTGCTTATACACACCGGCAGAGGCGATATGAAACAAGAGAAAAAAGGTTTTTCATATACACCGGGCATTCAAATAGGAGCAGTTTACAACATTGACTTCAAAAACAACAAAACAGGTGTCGTAGTTGGAGGCAAAATAATTGATTACGGTTTTCAAAACAAATACAAATGCATCGCAAATTCCGACTACAATATTTCGGAAGGCGATTATATGGTAAAAGAAACGTTCCGTGCAATAGGTTTGCAAATTCCGGTTTTGCTGAAATTCGGTACTTCGGACATATACCGTGATATGAGTTACGCATATATCGGAGTACAGCCGACACTCAATTTTATGTGTTCAAAAGGACAGAAAGGCTCTTGGTCAGACGAGAAATTCGGCAAAAAACTTGAAAGCGGTGAAAAAAATACGTTCTCAGTTGCCGCAACCTTCGGTTTAAACTACAACATATTCAGTTTCAGCGTAAACTATATGTTTATGGAGTTTGTAAATTCCAAGTATGAAGACGAAAACGGCAAATCGCCGTACAAAGGTATAAAAGGACACATTTACGTTTGTACAAGCCTAAACGTACCAATGACCCGCTGGATAACGATTCACAACTGGACTGCGGAAAAAATCCGCCGCAAACTCCACAACGGCAAGTCATTGTAAAAAAAAGTTTTTCATGATAATAGATTTTTTGGCCGGATATGCAAAAATTTGCAGTCCGGTTTTTTTTATGCTATGTATTACATAAAAATATCTTTCGGCAACTCTCTTAAAAGCCCCGCCTCAAACGCTTTTTTATAAAGAAACGAAATTGCATTTTTGCCTTCCAAGCCAAGATTTTTAGAAAACTCATTAACATACAAGTTGATATGGCTCTGTGTAACGGTGTCAGAAAGTTCGCGAGCATTTTCCCTGATGTACGGCATAGCCTCATCGCGATGTTCAAAAGCGTAGTTTATACTTTTAAAAATCAGACTATTGACTTTCTCAATAACATCTTTTCCTAAACTGCGTTTTGCGATAATCGTTCCAAGAGGTATCATTTGATGAAATGTTTTTTCCCAAAGTTCACCCATATCGGCAAGTTTTATCAAACCCTTGTCCTTGTAAGTAAAACGTCCTTCATGAATAAGGAGTCCGCAGTCATAGTTTTCCGCTAAAATTTCGCCCTCGATTTTTGAAAAAAGCATAGGCGTTTTGTTTTTAGCATTCGGGAAAAAGACCGTAAACAAAAGGTTTGCCGTGGTGTTAACGCCCGGAATCAGGATTTTTTTTGTATTGATTCCGCTGATTGGAAAATCGTTTTTTGCGACAAGGAGCGGTCCGTTGTTGCGCCCTAACGCCGCGCCTGAATTTAGCGTAACGTATTTTTTCCAAAGTTCAACAGCGTAAGCATTGGAACTGATTTTTGTGATTTCGGGGCAGTCGTCTTTTGCGGCATTTTTATTCAAAACGTCAATATCATGCAACGAAATTTCTAAATCCAAACCTTCCAAATCAATTTTCCTATTGGCAATTGCATAAAAAATAAATGTGTCATTCGGACACGTAGAATACGATAATCTAAGTTTCATTTTTTGTAAAGTGTTTGTTTTTAATTATAATAAAAAAATTATTTTTTTGCTCCGTTTATTCTTGATTTCAGCGACCTGAACGCTTGGTCAGAAAAACCCATAATATCCAAAATTTCGCTTTTACTTTTGCCCAAATGCTGCAAAATCAACAACATAACCGCATTAATCGGTAAACGTTCAAAAGTTAAATCCAACTCATTTTGAAAATCAGGATTCTTCTTAAAATAATACCCGGAGAAAAGTTCACGCTCGCTTTTCGTCCACTGCGAAATGTTTTCGCCACGCATAACCGCCTCATAAAGCACCTCCGCTTTTGAAACCGTTTTTGTTCCGCGCTTTTTACTTGTCAAAACATAAAACAACAACAAAACAAACACCGTCAAAAGCACGTAAATCCAAATTTTCTGAACCGAAACTTTATGAAGTAACATTTCATTATCAAGTTTTTGACGGCGATAAACTGAATAAATGTTCTCTTTTTGAGTGGCTAAATTTTTCATTTTTATTATTTCAAGAGAATCTCTTTCAACGGCGATTTTTTGGTAAATGTCAAGCGCAGCGGCAAACTCACCCGCCTTTTGCAAATGCTCTGCATAAACCGCCATCAAACTTATATCCGCCTCGTGAGCCGTTTTACGCAAAGCCTTTTCGTAACACTCACGCGCCTTGTCAGCCTCGCCTTTGAGCAGATAAATCCGCGTCAAACCGTTGTACGCGTCAGGATTGTCAATTATTGCAACCGATTCCAAATAATAATGTTCCGCAAAATCAAGATTCTGTTTTTTCAACATCGCATCGCCAAAAGAGTTGAAAACCGCCGCTTTTGCGCCCATGTTGTAACATTCAAGCAGGTTGAGACATACCGACATGTATTTTTGCGCACTGTCGGGCATGTTTTTCTCGTTGTAACACATTGTCAGATACATAGCGGGATATGCAATGCGCTCGTTGTCATGAAGTTTTTCGCCGATGCGGTACGCTTTTTCCGCATACAAGAGACATTCGTCAGTGTCAAAATTCGCCGAAGAAATTGTGTAACCGTTGGAATAAATGTTGTATTTCAAAATGTCGTCGTCAATATCTTTTGCGGCGTCCTCCGCCCATGAATTGTAAATCTGCGCCGAGGTTAAATCGCTCATGGTCAAAAGGAAATAGGTTTTGTAACTGTAAGCGTAAGCAAGTTTTTGGTTGTCGCCTTGGGCTTTGAAAAATTCGATTGGAAAGTCCAGCGTGGACGGCTCTTGAAATTCGTAATGTCTGCAATTCATCCTCGCCGAAATGTAATTGTAATACGCCAAGTCCTCAGTTGAATCCTCCGGCATGGTCAACTGGTAAAAAATCTCTGCGGCAAGGCTGTCGTTGTCGGCGGAAAGCAGCGAGTCAGTCTGTTCGAGACTTAAAAAAACGTCGCTTTTTGAGTTGCAACCCGTTGTTACAATTTGTTGCAATATCAAGCAAACATATAATATGGTAAAAATTGCTTTACTCATGCAGAAAAAACTTCTTTGTTTCTTTCGGACAAAAATAATGCTTTTTTCGTTTTTCAACAAATTTTTATCGTTTTGATTTTCTTTCTGTTACAAAAATGACACAACTTTGACACACGCCTTGAAACAACATTGCAACACTCTTGAAACGGTACTGCAACCGTGATTTTTTGGTCAGCGCAAAAAGCCTGAGTAATTTTGGACATGAAAAATTTATTAACATTTTAACACGTAAAAATATGAAAAAGTTATTTGCATTTTTCGCGGTGATGATTTTCGCCGCACAGGTATTCGGCGTTGAGGCAAAAAGGTCGCCGAAAGAAGTAATCACAGAAGAGCGCGTTTTGACGGCGTTCAGCAAAATCAGCGTTTCTGTTCCGGCAAAAGTTGAAATAGTAACCGGTCAGCCGCACAAAGCCGTAGTTTCATGCGATGCGAGGTACATCAGCGACCTCAAAACCGAAGTTTCAGGCGGCGAACTTTTCGTCAGACTCAGGAACGATGACAAAAAGAGGATCACCTACAAATTTGAAGGTGAAATCTATATCAAAATCTTCACCGAAGATTTGACTGAACTGTCAGTGTCGGGTGCGGCAAACGTCAGTTTCCCAGAAAAAACGGTTTTGAAAGATTTTACGCTTGAAAATTCCGGCGCGACAAAAACTGTATTTTCAGAACTTCATGTTTTGGGAAAATTCGACGCTGAAATACACGGCGCAAGCAAACTTGAACTCAGCGGCGTTTTGTCCAATGTTGACATGGAGATTTCCGGCGCGTCAAAGACGGTGTTTTCAGACATCCGTGTTGACGGCAGTTTTGACGTGGAACTCAGCGGCGCAAGCAAGTTTGAACTCAGCGGCGAATTTTCCAAAGTGAGATTTAACGCTTCGGGAGCCTCAAAGATTGATTTTGCGGGCAATACCGGACTGTTGGACATTGATATTTCGGGAGCCTCGAAAGTTATGCTTTCAGGAAGAGCCGACACTTCGTATTTCAGTGCGTCGGGAGCCTCCAAAATCGAGTCGGAGAGTTTTAAGACAGACATCAAACGAATCAATTTTTCAGGCGCGTCAAAAATCAACATCATGCAGTAAATTTTTGCGGCGGGGTGCTTAATTTTAATTGCCTAAAAAATTGTTTTGACGAATAATTTTTGTAATTTTGGCGGTTGTTACAAAAATTAATTAAAACCATGATAAATTTAGCAATATTTGTATCAGGCAGCGGCACAAACTGCGAAAGCCTGATACTTCATTTTGAAAACAGCAAAAAATACCGCGTTGCACTCGTTATGAGCAACAAGCCTGAGGCTTACGCCCTTGTCCGCGCAAAAAATCACAATGTCCCGACGGCAGTGATGCCCAAAGCCAAACTCCATGACCCGAAAGAGTTTTTGCCGCTGATGACAATGTACGGAATACAGTTTATAGTTTTAGCAGGATTTTTACCGCTCGTACCAGACTTTTTGATAGATGCTTTTCCGCGTCGGATTGTAAACCTTCACCCCGCTCTGTTACCAAAATACGGCGGCAAAGGTATGTGGGGGCATCATGTCCATGAAGCCGTAAAAGCGGCAGGCGAAACAGAAACTGGCATGACAGTACATTTTGTTTCGTCAATTTGTGACGGCGGCGAAATTATCGTCCGTCATTCGTGCAAGATTCTAAGAGAAGACACCGCCGAAGACATTGCCGCAAAAGAACACGAACTCGAAATGACATATTTCGCAAAAGACGTTGAAGAGGTTTTGGAGAAAACATTTTAAAAAAAAGGGTTATTTGTAAAAATTTTTAACAAAACCGCTTGTATCGCCTTTTTTTCTGATAAGACCATTAAAGACCGCTTTCAAAAAGCCTGAACCGTA
>JAEEXW010000246.1 GCA_016287995.1 Bacteroidales bacterium | reverse complement strand
CTAATGTGAGTTCAAAAACTTCCCGACGCGGCGAAGGAATGTCGGTTAGAATGATAAAAACTCTTGACAAAGTAAGTGTAATCCCCGTCCCAAATGAGGTTGCGGAACATTTTTCTTCTGCTGACGGTTATGTTTTTCAAAACAAGACCACAAAACTCTGGGGATTCGGGTTCAGCATAGGCTGCGATTATGAACTGAAAGTGGAATACGAGGAAACCGAGAAAGAAATTTTGCAGCAAACTTCATTTTATAACGGTGAAGAATTTAAACCTGAGATAACTATAAAGGTGGACGGCGTAGAAATTCCCAAGTCAGAATATTCTTTGATTTATCCCGAAGACGTGATTAACGCCGGAAACAAAACGGTTAACATCACAAACATTTCAAACAACGCAGGCGGAGTAATGAAAGATTTTACATTGGATTATAAAATTCTGCCCAAAGAAATTACCGTTGCAGCCGAGGCAAAAAGCAAAACTTACGGCGAAAATGATCCCGAATTTTCTTTCACGATTGACGGCTTAATCGGCAGCGACAAATTATCCGGCACACTCTCCCGCGAAGAAGGCGAAAACGTCGGCAGTTACACCATAAAACAAGGAACTTTAACCGCAAATGACAATTACTCAATCGTTTTCAGCAGTCAAAACCTCACTATTCTGCCGAAAGAAGCACCCCTTGTTTGGAGCAACACCGATTTGTTTTACAACGGCAGCGAACAAGCCCCGACAGCAACTTTAAGCGGCTTAATCGGCAAAGATGTCTGCACGGTAACCGTCAGCGGCGCAAAAATAAATGCCGGAACTTACACCGCAACAGCAACAGCACTTGATAACAAAAATTACAAACTGCCAGAAAATAACACTACGGAATTCATAATTAAAAAAGCCGACCCTGTAATAATTCCGCCTGAGCCTATTTCAGGACTTGTTTTCGACAACAAGCCGCACGATTTGATTACGGCGGGGTCAACAAACAGCGGTAAGTTGATGTATAAAATTTTGAATCAGGAATTTTCAGAAACGCTTCCGCAAGCCGTCAATGCCGGTGATTATATTGTTGAGTATTACGTTGAAGGCAATGAAAATTTTAATTCTTCCAAAATCTACTCGTTAACGGCGCACATTGAAAATTCTGAAATTCCCGTCGCCGATGAAGAAAAAATTTTGTGCAATGCTGACGATTTTTGCAACGATAAGGCGAAACTTTCGTACTTGATTGTTTTCGGCAATGCAGAAAGTTACACGTTAACATTTGACAATCCAGAAATTTCAACCCAAAAAGGACAAATCTTAGCCTCCGAAGGCGATTTTGAGTTTAGACTTCCAAACACGTTAGAACCGGGAAAATACAGCGGTTCGGTGGTCTTTACCGACAACATCGGCAAAGATTCCAAAAGTTATCCGTTTGACTTTGAAGTCAAGAACCTTTTCGGAATTATTAAACAGTTGTATTACAATACATTGTGCGTTGACAACAAAAACAATCAATTCACTTCATATCAATGGACAAATAACGGCAGCAACCTTTCTGGCGAGGTTAACCAATATTTGCATTTAAACAACGCATTTTCAGGAGTTTACACTGTTTGGACGGAGTTTGATGGCAAACGTATTGAATCGTGTCCTTTCGAGGTAAAAAACACTGTTTCAAAAAAGAAATCCGATGTTGGCATTAACCTCTATCCTAATCCGATGCTTGAAGCACAAGAATTTACGATAGAGGTTTTGAATTTTGACCCTAACTATAAATACGAAATCTTTATCACTAATGATTCGGGAAGGCTCGTAAAAAAGATTTCCAACGTTCAGCAAATTAACAAGTTGACATTAAAAAAAGGCAACTATACAGGTATTTTATTAACTAACGGCGAAAAGACCGCTTTTAAAATCATCGTAAAATGAAAAAAGTTTTATTATCATTAATCATAGCGTTAACCGCTGCAACAACGGTTAACGCGCAAAAAGGCAATTATTTTTACGCGAATCTCGGCGGAGGTTTGCATAATATCAATTACGCAACAGGCAGTTTCGGCAGCAAAACACCCGGCTTGGGTTTTAACGCTGGCATCGGTTGGCAGTGGATGTTTTCAGAGCATTTCGGTATTGGTTTGGGAATAAATTTCAACACGCAGAAAACCTCTGGAAAACTCTCTTTCAACGAAAGTACGCCGAATCTTACCGACAAGGAAAACGGCTTGAATTATACGCAAAACGTTTCTTTTAACGGCTTAAAAGAGGTTGACAAACAGAGCGTTTTGGACTTTCCGCTAAGCCTTTATTATCAGACAAAATTATCGGAAAGGTTAAGGCTTTTAATCGGTGTCAACGGCTTTTATACGAAAGTTTTGTCGCAGGATTACAAGATCAAAAGCGGAGACATTTCCGTTGGCAAATTTTTCCCCGATTACAATCTTGATTATTCAGGGATTGTGGACAAGGAACACGGAATTTTTAACGTTTCGGATTTTTCGGGCGACACAAAACTCAAAAAAGCGGTTTACGGCATTGGTGCGCAGGCTTTGTTTTGTTATGCCTTGGGCGAAAAACGCCGCACGGAATTTACTTTCGGCATTTACAGTGCATACCGTTTCACAAACCAAAAAGATATTAACGGGAAAATTTTTGATCCGGAAACTACGGAATATCACGGCATTACACAAAGCAACATTGCTGACAAAATTTCGTCATGCAATCTCGGCGGAATTGTCGGACTTCGTTTCCGTGTCGGCGGCAAAGAAAAAAAGCCTGCTTTGATAATGTACCATCGTACAAAATATTAATGATTAGGATTTTTTAAAACATAACGAGGCTGTATGACTTACAGACAACCTCGTTTTTTTCAATTTTAAATTTTCAACTTTCAATTAGTTCTACACATACTCCTGCCAACTCTTAATCTTCAATCCATCGACTCCTACTGCGCAGAAAGCCTCGATGAATGCGGTGGCGAGGCGGGCGTTGGTGATGAGCGGGATGTTGTGATCGATGGCGCCGCGACGGATGCGGTAGCCGTTGAAGGGTTAACTATTTATATTTGATGGCGACTGCATTCATACCGTATGATTCATTAAAATATGAATACATACCTGCCCCAACGGGAACTCCAAAACTTCCCGACGATGCTTTTCCTATTATGATGACACCGTCTGCGCCTATTTCTCGCGCCTTCATTTTAATTTGATTCAAATTCCATTCGTCATTTGTATCATTACATTCAATTTTGGCAAATTCGATATATTCAACAGAAGGTTTGGAGGTTATGTAGACATCAATCTCCGCATCATAAGACCTTGGTGAATATGTTTCACCTATCAAAACTACTTTGGGTTTTGCCATTAAAAATCCTGTACTTTTACAGCTACTTATACAACAAACACATACCGTCAAAACACATAGTAGCAATAATATTTTTTTCTTCATAATTGTATATTTCATAACGTAACGAAAAAAAACATGTTAACACTTTACATCACAACAATTAGCAAAAACCCGCCCGCCTCAAACAATTGCAAATATGTGCATTGTATTGATAAAGCAGGCGGATTATTTGTTGTTCAAGCAGTTGAAACGCTTGGAAGCCGACTTCTTAAAATATGACGGATTCTCCGAGCGTATGTATCGCCTCCGCAAACAAGTTCGCGATGGCTCTACACATACTCCTGCCAACTCTTAATCTTCAATCCCTCGACTCCTACTGCGCAGAACGCCTCGATGAATGCCGTGGCGAGGCGGGCGTTGGTGATGAGCGGGATGTTGTGGTCTATGGCGCCGCGACGGATGCGGTAGCCGTTGGTGAGTTCGCGCTTGGTGTGGTTTTTCGGGATGTTGACGATGAGGTCAAACTTGTGGTCAGAAATCATCTTCATAACATTCTCGTACTTCGATACGCCGTCTTCGTCGGGCCAACCTACTGCGGTGGCTTTTACACCGTTGTCGTTGAAATACTTGGCGGTGCCTTCGGTGGCGTAAATCGAATAACCATTCTTGCAAAGTTCGCGGGCGGCGTCGAGCATTGCAGCCTTCTCCTTGGCACTTCCCGACGAAATCATAATGCCCTTCTCCTTCGACGGAATCTTGTAGCCGGTGGCGATGAGAGCATTCAACAGAGCCTCCTCGTAAGTGTCGCCAAGACAGCCAACTTCGCCCGTGGAACTCATATCGACGCCCAAAACCGGGTCGGCGTTTTGAAGCCTTGCAAACGAGAACTGACTTGCCTTGACACCCAAACGGTCGATGTCAAACTCGCTCTTGTCGGGCTTGGTGTAAGGCGCGTCGAGCATAATGCGCGTGGCAGTCTCGATGAAATTCCTCTTCAAAACCTTGCTCACAAACGGGAACGAACGCGATGCACGGAGGTTGCACTCGATGACCTTCACGTCGCGGCCCTTGGCGAGGAACTGAATGTTGAACGGTCCCGAAATGTTGAGTTCCTTGGCGATTGCGCGACTTATCTTCTTGATCTGACGGACAGTACCGCAACTGATTTGCTGCGCGGGGAACACCATCGTTGCGTCGCCCGAGTGAACGCCCGCATACTCAACGTGTTCCGAAATGCCGTACTCTACAACTTCGCCGTTCTGCGCCACAGCGTCAAACTCAATCTCGTTGGTCTCCTGCATAAACTGCGAAATCACCACAGGGTATTCCTTGCTGACTTCGCTTGCGAGTTGCAGGAAGCGTTCCAACTCCTCGTAATCGTAGCAAACGTTCATCGCCGCACCCGAAAGCACATACGACGGACGCACCAAAACGGGGAATCCAACTCTGTCAACAAACGCCTTCACGTCGTCCATACTTGTCAATGCGCTCCATTTGGGTTGGTCGATGCCGAGGGAGTCGAGCATTGCGGAGAACTTGTTGCGGTTTTCGGCGCGGTCGATGGACACGGGCGATGTACCGAGGATTGGCACGCTCTGACGGTGGAGTTTCATCGCAAGGTTGTTGGGAATCTGACCACCAACCGAAACAATCACGCCGCGAGGATTTTCGAGTTCGATGACATCAAGCACGCGCTCGAATGAGAGTTCGTCGAAGTACAGACGGTCGCACATATCGTAGTCGGTGGAGACGGTCTCGGGATTGTAATTAATCATAATCGGCTTGTAGCCGAGTT
>JAEEXW010000245.1 GCA_016287995.1 Bacteroidales bacterium | reverse complement strand
AAGAACGTTTTTAAAACGGGAACCATCAACAACGAACCTATCCCCCAATACAAGCAGAAAGATTGAAGTCTGTTTTCAGAAGCACTTGTAAGGGTTGTAGAGGCTTGCGGAGTTTCCAAATCGCCTTTGAGCGAAAAACCCAAAACAATCAGCGGAATAATCATTGAAATCAGTGATGGAAGAATAAGCATTGCAATAACTTTTCCTGCCGTAATGTAACCGCCAATCCAAAGCATAATCGTTGTAACATCGCCAATCGGAGACCACGCACCGCCCGAATTAGCCGCTAAAACAATCATTCCGGCATACGTCCAACGCAAATGTCTATCCGCGACAAGTTTGTTCAGCAGCGTTACCATGACGATAGTCGTTGTCAAATTATCCAAAACCGCTGACATAAAGAACGTTAAGATGCTCAGCATCCAAAGCAGTTTCATTTTGTTGCGGGTAGTAATTTTGTTCGTAATGATTGAAAAGCCGTTGTGCTTGTCGATAATTGCAACGATTGTCATTGCGCCGAGACGAAAGAACAACGTTTCGGAGGTTTCGCCCAAGTGATGAAGGCTCTCTTCCTGAATGATAAAAGTGTTCAAGAACGAATCATCATGAGGTATGTCGGGATTAGCCGCACAATATTCGTCCCACGATTTGTTGGTAATGTCAGGATCGTTCAAGATACTCTGCTTACCGATTACGAAAAGAATCCACATTAATGCACCGAGCATTAAGGCTGTGGCGGCCTTGTCAATTTTAAGTTTGTGTTCAAGGGCAATGCAAGCATAGCCTATGACAAAAACTATTATCATTAAGACAAACATAGTTTAATTTTGTATTTTAAAATTTTAAGTTATCAATATGACGGCGAAGTTAACAATTTTTTTAAAAACGGCATAATAAAAATAATGTTTTTTTTAAATATATTTGTGCGGAGATTTTTAAAAGAAAATAATTATGGAAGTTTTAGCGAAACAAAAGACAAGAAAAAGGACGAAATTTTCCGGCGGAATGTCCGCACCGGCAAATATGGAAACGCTTACACTCAGTTACTTTTCCACGCAATTCAAAAAAGATTACAAATCGCTGCATACCTTAGATAATTAGTCAGAGTCGGCAGTCATTCTAAATTATTTAACAAATAAAAAAAAATCCTGTGGCTGAAAAACTCCTTCAACCGCAGGACTAAAACATGAAAAAAAGTTCCGTCATTCTCCGCTGATTAAAACATTGAATACGCCGTCCGAAATTTTAAACGTATCGCCGGAAGCGTTTTTCAATGCCGCAGAAAAACTGCCTGTAATAAACTTTGTCGCGTAAACAGAAATTGTTACTGCGGCAGACTCCGAATAGTAAAAAGTTTCACTACCCGGCACATCATCCTTACCTTTATAAATTATTAGAGCCGAATAATAATATTCATTATCTAATTTTTCAAGCGCGTTTTTTTCCTTTGAAGTCGGTTCGTTGCCTTTTAAATAACTTAAAATTGCCGATGCTGCATTTGAATCTTTACTTTTAACGGAAGAAATATTACCGTAAAAACTCTTTCCGTCAGCGGACGAACCTGTTCCCAAATACGTAATTGATAATGTGTGGTTATCCTTTTTGCCGACTATGGTTGTCGTCGTTTTGGAATTGAACATATTGGAAAATCCGCTAAAAACGTTTTCTGCTGCCTCGGTATCGTATGAAGAATAAAAAGTTGCATCCGAGGTGGAAAATTTTGTTTCTTTTTTCTCCGTATCAACCAATGTCATACTGAACGATACGTTTTTGCTGCTGCGTTCTATTTGACTGCCGTCGCCGTTATCTCCGTCATCGTCTTTTTTGCAACCTGAAAAAATCAAAGCCGCAAACGCAAATGCCATTATGCCGAAATGTAATCTTTTCATTTTATTTGTTTGCTGTAATTGTTATGGTTTGAATGTTGGTTTTATAGGTTTTGCCTTTAACGATTGCATACCCCATTACTTTTTCTGAAATTGCAAGCGTTCTTGACGTTGAATAACTTAAAGTCCCGTTACTCGGATTTGCAAACAGCAAATAAGGTTCGTCAGAAGACGAAGTCGGGGCAAATCTTACACCTATTTCCGAAACGTCCTCACTTTCAACATCGCCGGAAAGTTTTACAGTACAAGTGTAGTTGTTACCGCTGTTTTTCGTATATGACAAAGTAATTTTTACGCCTTCGTCATTTTTTGTTTGAGTAGTTTGCTCCACTTCCTTGTACTTTTCCTTATTCAACTCAATACGATTATAGATGTACTCATAATCACCGCTAACGTTTGTTCCTATCCATTTGTCTTTTGAAACAGAAACAACCCACCAGTTAGTCGTATAACCTTTTCCGGAAAAAGCAGAAACATATTCCGTCGTTAAAAAACCCTTGTAATCACCGCCAGTAGAAGACGGTACATAATAGTGCCACGTTCCGACACTGCCGTCTTCTGCGTAGCAAGTTCCGTTTTCGAGGAAAACCCAAACAGAACTTCCATTTGCGATTTTCCATGCACCGACCAGCGTACCTTCATCGCCGGAAAGTCCGTCGCCGTCTTTGTTGCATGCCGTGAACACCACGGCAAATGCAAACAATAAACATAATAACCTTTTCATTTTTTATGAGTTATTTTTTTTAAGTCAATTTTTAGCGTAAAATTCGGGTAACTTTTTTCTCACCAGTTTTACCGTCATCGAAATAAATAATAAGTGTGAGTCCGTAAATCCATTGTGTCTCGGTATTGCCTTCGACTTCCGACTGAGGATTACCGAGAGCAAGTTTTACTTCCGTCATAGTCATACCTTCTACAACTCTTTTGGCAACAATATTATCCCAGTTATTAATATGATGTGGAGTGTTGGATTCAATAAAGCCTGAAACGGTTAGAATCATTTCATTATTTACTTCATTGAATTCGTCAATAACGGTTTTATCTGCCGGTTTTTTGAGTGCGGCATATTTTTCAATACCGCCTTTTTTTGCAAACGGCAATGCAGGCAACACTTCTATTTCAGTTTGTGAAACATACACACGTTTATCAGCAATTCTAAATGCAGTTGATAAATTATAAGTGTTTTTTTTGCCTGTTACGGCAACTGTTTTACCTTCAATACTGTATTTGCATACAATGATTTTTTTTGATGGTAGAATTTTTAAAACGTTTTCACGAACCATATTTTCACAAACCCACATATAAAGATTCGTGAAAATTGCATCGTCATCAAGTTTCGTTGCAGAAAAATCCATTGCACCGCTTACACTGCATTTACCGTTGTCCATTGCCAAAGGAAATTTGTATTCCTTTTCAAAAAGTTGCTCTTCGTCCTGCGCTTTAACCAAAACGACAGAAAGAACTAATACCAATAATAAGATTATTTTTTTCATATCATTTTATATTTTAATAGTTTGTTTTACAAAAAGTTGCGGAGAAAATATTTAATTTTCTACCGCAACATATTAATTTTTTAGAATTTTAATCGGAGACGAATCATAAAGTTGCTGGTGTGAAAGCTATCTGCATCTTTATTCCAATTTACAAACCCTTTTTGGACTAAAATATCTACTCCGATAACATTATACCAAAGACCGAAACCAAACTGCATTCCTGCATCTGGAAATACATATCCATCTATATCGTAGATGGAACAATCTCCATATTCGTATCCTTTTTTATAGCTGTATCCCGTAACAACATCTTTCGCCTTTCCATAATAATCGCCTGCAACGTATACGCCAATATGTGCCTCTAATGCTAAATCACTACTGAGTTCATGTTTGTAGCCTAAGTTAAAAGGCGAAAATACGCCGTTATGTGCAGTCAATTTCATATCACCTTCCTTGGCTTTGTACCCGCGAGACCCTAAACCGAATTCCATGCCCCAAAAAAGAGGACCAATCGGTTTTTCAAATCCCCAAACTAATTGATAACCGAGGTTAGACTTTAATTCGTCAACATCATCACCGCCGGCACTCATGAAATTCAATCCGAATCTTGCATACCACATTGATTCAGACGGTTCTTTTTCTTGTTTGTTGATTTTTACAGAGTTTTGTTTAACAATCTGTGCGTTTGAAATACTTGTAATTGCTATGAAAGCAATAAGCAATAATAAAAATTTTTTCATCGTATTTTTCGTTTATTTGATTAGCGATTAATGTTTTGTTTTAACTTCTTCTCTGATATTATCTTCTGTGCCGATAATATTTTTATTCGTTTGTATAAGTAGAAGGTCTTCTTTACTTGCATTTGTGAGAGTTGTCATATCAAAATCAGCGGCATAGCCGATTATTGTAACAACGTATGCTGCACCATTGTACTGTCCTTGTTCATCTTTTGATGTACTCCTGACATTCATTATAGGTGCTATAATAACATCACACTGACGGTATTGTTGCGAACGGTATTGTCCGTACCTTTTCATTGCCTCAGTATCTCCAAGTGCCTGACCTGTTGCAGCATCCAAGTACCAACGGTCGGTAAAGCGGCCAGTTGTTTTATCAATTTTGTTAAATTCGGTATCTTTGCACCAATCAGCACCAGCCTGATATTTTTTTTGTTTGACATCACAAATTAATGGGCGTGCATGAACGGAAGTGATTGCATCAGTAGTACGTGCCTCTGTTGCATTAATTTCTACCGTTGTTTTTTGAGCCGAGGCAAAACTTGTAGCCCCGACCATGGCGAGAACCGCCAAAAAGACTTTCTTTTTCATAAATTTGTTAAAGATTTTTGCCCGTAGAACTTCCCTAACACGGATTAATAAAAATAAAAAAGACGTGGGAATTTTTTATCACTTATCCTCACGTATCAGGCCTTCGCATTACCTACTCATTTAGGATAAGCAACGCAAAAGTCCACGCCCAAAAAAGCATATCATACCCCGAAAGGATACAATACACCAAGTGTATACATACACGGCGCAGACGTTTTCGGTTGCCGTATCTTCAAATGAGTTTCAATGTTGCGAAGATTGATACGAAGAAGATGTCGTCAATAAAAACGTCCTTAGAATCTTTCCGACTATGTAAAAGGTATCAGAAATATCCGTTGCAAATATAAACGAAAAAAATCAAAAAAAGTTACCTTTTTTGAGAAATTTTTAAAGAATATTAAAAATATTT
>JAEEXW010000244.1 GCA_016287995.1 Bacteroidales bacterium | reverse complement strand
AGGGTACAAGCCCAGAAAACCATCCGCGAAGCCAGGGAGATTTTCGGATTCAGAGCAATACACTATTAATAAAAAAGGCGGCTTTTTGCCGCCCTTTTTTATTTTTATACGTTTTCTTTTTCGTATTCTTCGGTTGCCTTTTCCCAGACTTCCATTTCCTGTTCCAACGCCGCTTTTACTTCATCGTAACGTTTAAACAAATCCATATCAGTCTGGGTTTCCGGAAGTTCCAATTTTTTATGAATTATTGAAAGTTCTTCTTCCAATTCCGCAACACGCTGCTCCGATTTGTCAACGGCGGATTTAAGTTTTCTGAGTGCTTTTTCCTTTTCCTTTTTCTGCAAATAATCCTGCTTAGAAGACGAAGCCGTAACTGTTTCAGTTTTAGTGGGTTGTTTATTACCTTGAAGTTCAAATTGCCGCATATTTTCCAATTTTAGTTTCTCCAAGAAATAAGTTATGTCGCCACGGTATTGCTTTACTTTTTTGTCTTTGAACTCGTAAATAGTTTCAGCCAAACCGTGAAGAAAATCCCTATCATGCGAAACCAAAATCAGTGTGCCGTCGTATGCCAAAAGTGCTTTTTTAAGAATGTCTTTGCTTCTGATGTCCAAGTGGTTGGTCGGCTCGTCCAAAACCAAAAGCGAATACGGCTGAAACAACAGTTTTGCCATTTCGAGTCTTGCCCTTTCGCCGCCAGAAAGCACTTTTACTTTTTTATCAATATCTTCGCCGCCAAAAAGAAACGCACCCAAAATATCCCTGACTTTTGTTCTCATATCGCCCGTTGCAATATCGTCAAGCGTCTGAAAAACAGTCTTTTCCATATCCAAAAGTTCGTCCTGGTTTTGCGCGTAATAACCGATTGAAACGTTGTAACCGAGTTTTAATTCGCCTTCAAACGGCAACTGCCCGATAATGCAGCGCGAAAACGTGGTTTTACCTTCGCCGTTTCGTCCGACAAAAGCAACCTTCTCCCCTCTTTGAAGTTCAAAATCAACGCCGTCCAAAATCACTTTTTCACCAAAAGCCTTTCTAAAATTAGAGGCTTTCACCACGATTTGACCTGAGCGCGGCGCAGGCGGAAACTTAAAATGTATCGACGAATTATCTTCCAAATCGACTTCCAATCGTTCCATTTTTTCAAGCATTTTTATACGCGATTGAACCTGATTGGATTTTGTGGGTTTGTAACGGAAACGCTCGATAAAATCTTCCGTATCCTGAATGATTTTTTGCTGGTTTTCGTAAGCAGCAATTTGTTGACGGCGACGCTCTTGTCGTAATTCCAAATACTTAGTGTACGGCGCATTGTAGTCGTAAATTTTTCCGAGTGAAATTTCAACGGTGCGTTTTGTAACGTTGTCCAAGAAACTTCTGTCGTGAGAAATCAAAACAACTGCTCCGGGATAATCCTTCAAAAAATCTTCCAACCACTGAATAGACTCAATGTCGAGGTGGTTGGTCGGCTCGTCGAGAAGGAAAACCGACGGCTTTCTCAAAATGACTTTCGCCAAAATAATCCTCATCTTCCAACCGCCGGAAAACTCGGAAGTCATTCTGTTAAAATCGCTCTGACGAAAACCCAAACCTTTCAAAACGACTTCTGCCTGAGCCTCGTTTTGGTCGTTTTCCAAAATTTGAAGTCTGTCCTGAGCCTCTGTTAAACGGTTTATCAACTGTAAATAATCATTTGATTCATAATCTGTTCTGTCGGCTATTTCAAGTGAAAGTTTATTAATTTCGTCTTCTAATTTTTTCTTGTCTTCAAAACATGTAAGTGTTTCACCGATAACCGTTCTGCCAATAGGTAAGTCCATTTGTTGCGGCAAATAACCAATTGAAACGCCGCCCGGAATAGTAACGCTACCTCTTTCAACAGGCTGTTCGCCCGTGATGACTTTTAGAAGCGTAGATTTTCCCGCGCCGTTTTTTCCCGTAAGACCGATTCTGTCTTTAGGGTTGATTACAAAACTAATGTCCTGAAAAAGGTCAGTGCCTGAAAACGTTACCGTTACGTTGTTGATTGAAATCATTTCTGAAAAAGTTTTACATTAAGTGTGTCAGTACAATTTTTTAAAAGTTCTTTTGCCTTTTTTCTAATCACCGGATGCAAAAAATCCGGCGCAATATCACACAGTGGAATTAAGACAAAACGCCTTAAAGCAATTTTTGGATGCGGAACTTTAAGTTGCGGAATATCAATAATTTCGTTATCACAAAAAAGAATATCAATATCGATTGTCCGCGCCTGATAACCGCTTAAAGTCCGTTTCCGCCCCAAAAGAGTTTCTATTTTTGAAGTTTCTTCAAGCAGTTTTTCGGGCGTTAAAAAAGTCTCACACTCCAAAACCTGATTCAGATACGGCTCATCATCATACCCCCAGGAATCGGTCTCGTAAACTGGCGATTTCTTTACGCACTTTATGCCGCAAAGTTCCAACTCTTCAACCGCCTGATTAAGATAAAAAAGGCGGTCGCCGAGATTGCTGCCCAAAGACAAAAAAACATTCTCTGCCATTTTTTTGCTGCAAAATTAATAAAAAAACTGCGCCTGAAAAACAAGCGCAGTTTTTATTTTTACAGTTTTCTTAAAAAAAACTTTTTTCTACAACCATTTTACCAACGCGAAATCCGTTCTGTGAACAAGATTCGGGTTAGTCGGGTAAAGACGGAAACCGTAGTTGAAGTTACCCGGTTTTTCAGGACGGAGGTCGATGCTGTAATGAGCAAATCTGCCCGCCTCCTTTTGCAGTTTCAACGGTGTTGCCGAGAGGAGTTTTGAACTTCCGTCCTGACTTACCTCCGTCATAACCATTTCAACGGCAATATCCTGAGCCTTCAATTCGCCCAAATCTACTACAACCTCACCGAAATATTCCTCACCCATAAAGAGCGGGTCTTTAACGATGTTATGGAACGAAACTTTTTCAATATTGATTTTGTCCCAACCCTGAACAACTTTGTGTTTCCAAGACGAGAGTTCAACCGCAACTTTGTAATCATCAGCAGCAACTTTTGCACCCGTTACCGCGAGTTTGTTGTAATAACGCTCGTAGTAATCATCGAGTTGACGTTTCATCGTGAAGTTCGGAGCAATATGTCCGATTGAATTTTTGATAACGCTAACCCACTGTTCGGGAACGCCCTGAGCATTTCTCGTGTAGAATTTCGGGCAAATGTCCTCGATAATGGTACGGTAAATAGTGGCTGCGTCCAATTGGTTTTGATAGTCTTGATTTTGATAAGACCTTTCCTGCGGCAAGCACCAGCCTCCATCAGGACGGTAACCTTCTACCCACCAACCATCAAGCACTGAATAATGAATTGCACCGTTCATAACGGCTTTCATTCCTGAGGTACCAGAAGCCTCCAACGGACGGGTCGGAGTATTCATCCAAATATCAACGCCTGATACAAGTTTCTTAGCAAGCGAAATGTCGTAATCTTCAAGGAAGAGGATTTTGCCGACAAATTCGGGACGTTTTGAAATCTCGACAATCTGTTTGATAATGCCTTGTCCACCTCCGTCTGCCGGGTGAGCCTTTCCTGCAAAAATAAATTGTACAGGTCTTACAGGGTCGTTAACAATTTTTGACAAGATGTCAAGGTTTGTCATAAGCAAGTTACCGCGTTTGTAAGTTGCAAAACGGCGTGCAAAACCAATAGTCAACGTATTGGGATTCAATGCGTTCTTTATCTTAACCATTGACGAGGGATCTTCGCCGCGTTTTTGGTAATCGTTAGCCATCTTAACCTTGATGTAGTCGATTAACTCTTTACGCTTTTGCTGGCGCATTTTCCAAATTTCACCGTCGTCAACATTCTGAATAGCGTTCCAATAACTTTCATTTGACTGGTCTTTCAAGAATTTCTTATCAAAAGTCTTCTGATAGAATTGTTGCCACTCTTTTGCCGCCCAAGTCGGATAGTGAACGCCGTTGGTAACGTATCCGATGTTAAGTTCTTCCGGATAGTAACCGCTCCACATGTAGTTGAACATATTTTTGGTAACCTCGCCGTGAAGCATTGATACGCCGTTAACCTCCTGAGACAACTGACAAGCCAAATAAGAGAAGTTGAACTCCTGACCTCTGTCGTCAACGTTGTTTTTACCAAGAGCCAAGAACTCTTTCCACGTGATGTGAAGTCTGTCGGGATAGTGTCCCATGTAGGTCAAAATCATATCCTCGGGGAAAGCATCGTGTCCTGCCGGAACGGGCGTGTGAGTTGTGTAAAGCGTTGAAGCACGTACAATTTCGAGAGCCTCGTTCAAGGTGAAATTCTTTTCCTGAATGAGATTGTTCAAACGCTCAATACCCATCAAAGCAGCATGACCTTCGTTCATGTGGTAAATCTGCTTTGTAATACCCATTTTTCTCAGGGCTCTGATACCACCGACACCGAGAAGCATTTCTTGTTTCAAACGGTTTTCTCTATCGCCACCATAAAGGTGATGAGTTACCCAACGATCTTGCTCCCAGTTAGCATCAAAGTCAGTATCAAGAAGATACAACTCAATTCTGCCGACCTGTGCTTTCCAAACCTGAGCCGTAAGTTTTCTGCCGGGAAATGCCACTTGAATGGTCAAATGATTACCGTTTTCGTCTTTAACGGCTGTTATAGGCAAATATCTGAAATCCTGAGGAACGTCCTCTGCGATTTGGTCGCCCCAAACCGAAATCTTCTGACGGAAATAGCCATAACGGTAAAGAAGACCGACAGCCACCATGTCAACGTTAGAGTCAGAAGCCTCTTTCAAATAGTCGCCCGCCAAAATACCAAGACCACCAGAGAAAATCTTCAAAGAGTCGTGAATACCGTACTCCATACAGAAGTATGCTACCGAAGGACCCTTTGCATTTTTCTTTTCAGCCATATACGCTTGAAAATCAGCATATACTTTTTCGTATTTTGCGATAAAATCCTTATCGTTTTCCAATTCAGAAAGACGGTTGAGGTCTACCTGACGCAGCAACGCAACTGGATTTTTTCCTGATTTTTCCCACAGACCGTCTTCTCCGATAGTCTGCCACATTTCTTCGGCTTCATAATTCCAACACCACCAAAGGTTGTAGGACATTTCTTCCAAGCCTTTGAATTTTCCTGAAAGGTTCGGATGAACCTGAATGTT
>JAEEXW010000243.1 GCA_016287995.1 Bacteroidales bacterium | reverse complement strand
ATAACCTTAAAGTGCTGTTAATTAACGGTAGTGCAAGGCGAAAAGGTAACACTTTCACGATGTTGAGCGAGATTTCCGAACAACTGAAAAAACATTCTATTGAAAGTGAAATTGTTAGTGTCGGAAATCGTCCTGTTAGGGGCTGTGTTGCGTGCGGTCAGTGTCATGCTAAAAATTTAGGAAAATGCGTTTTTGACGATGACGTTTGCAACGAGATTATTGCAAAAATGAGCGAGTGCAATGCCGTGGTAGTGGGTTCGCCGGTGTATTATGGACAGCCCGCCGGACAGGTTCTTTCGGTGCTTCAACGTATGTGCTACGCCGGAGGAGCTAATATGCAGGGCAAACCTGCCGCCGCAGTTGCAGTTTGCCGTAGGGGAGGAGCAACAGCAGCGTTTCAAGCTTTGCAGATGCCGTTTCAAATGCTTAATATGCCGATAGTTACATCGCAATATTGGAACATTGGCTACGGAGCTGCCGAAGGTGAAGTCTCGCAAGATACAGAAGGACTTCAAACAATGCGCACCCTTGCCGACAATATGGCGTATATGCTCAAACAGTTTGCCACCGGGACGGCAAAGCTTCCCGAAAGAGAAAAGTGGCAGATGATGAATTTTGTGAGGTAGGGATAAACATAAATTTATATTGTGTTTCAACTGTTTGTATGGGCGAACATCCGTGTTCGCCTTATGCCTAACGGAATAAAATTCTTCACTTAATTTTAATAGTGAGAAATGTAAAAACACACAGAAAACTGTTCGATAAATTTGTTTAATTTGTTGAGAAAAAGTTTTAAAGAGGCATGTTTTTATGATTTTTTTTGAAAAAAACTTCAAAAAATTTGGTTAGGAAAAAATCATTTTTTATTTTTGTAATTGAAAGGTTGTCATGCTCTTTGACATACTGAAAAAAATAGGATATTTGAAAAGTCTTAGATAAAATTAAAGAAGTATGGGTTTGAAAAAGGCGTAGCACAACCTACGCGTGCTTTTTAACGAATTTTTACATTTTTAAGAGTTTGAAAGTTTACAGTCCCAAAAATGGTAGCGATACTTTATATCAAAAGTAAAGTTTACCGTAACAAATTTGTCTTAAAATTTCTTAAAATCTTTTAAAATTCTGTTAAAATAGAACCCTAACTCTTTGACGCTCTGATACTTCTGAAAGTTGCTGTCAGAGAGCATATTCCATTAGAACAAGGATTAAGACAAGGAAGGAAACCCCCTTGACATTTGAAAAGTTACTCTATGCAATAAAATCCTCCAAAATTATCAAAACCAACAAAACGTTTAGAATTACATTCTTTTGGTCTTACTTCTAATCCAGTATGATAGTTTATTAAAGGATATGTTTTTGTGCTGTCGTTTGAAATATATGGATTTTGTTCCCATTGTTTTATTTTTTCATACGTTCCTGATATTTCTACTGGAAATAATTTTGATTCGTCTTTATAATATCCCCATGTTATTAATACATATAAAATAATATTTCCATCAGGTAATGTGTCTTTAATATAAATATCACAAGTTTTTTCAAAGAGAATTATTGTATCATAACAATTTCGATATTCTAATTCCGGAATTTTAAAGTCAGGTTTTATTGTTTGTTGTGCGTAAATATTGCTTACAAATGCAATTATAACAATTATTAAAAAGAATATTCGTTTCATAGTATTAAATTTTAAAGGTTAGAATTTATTGAATTGTAATAAAAAAACGCGCTTAACTTATAATTATTGTAAGAAAAGCGCATTTTTGTCAGAGAGCATATTCCATTAGAACAAGGATTAAGACAATCAATACCGATTTCGTTAATATCAATACGGTGATTGACAGAGAGCATATTCCATTAGAACAAGGATTACACAATAATTCAGCAGATCTTACGTTTGATAATATAGATAAGGCAATCGAAACCGGCGAATGGAATCAAGAAGCCTTAGACGAATTAAATAACCTTATAACAGATATTGAAAATGGACAAAGAGTATTTAACAGACTATCACAGAGAGAATTCGTTGGCTGCACAAGAGGCGGTAAAAGAAATGTTGCAGCATCCTGCATCTGTGCAATCAGCACTAAAACAGATTCAAAAGCTGAAAAGTCAGACGAATTCAAGCAAGCAGACAAGCAAAAAAGAATCATAGAGAATTGGGCTAAATCCGAAAATATATGGATTGATAATACCAATGAGCACTTTGAAAAAGTCAGAGAGCATATTCCATTAGAACAAGGATTTGTTTTGTAGCCGCGGTAGCGGCGGCATACGTTAGGCGGGCGGTGTAAAACCGTAAGGTTTTAAAACCCCCGTATAATGTAATTAGAACAATATTGCATGAAAATAAACACACTCCATTTTTTTCGTACACGGGGTTTTTGTCGTGTTCGCGCCACCACGCCCAGCCAAACGTGTACCGCCGTGTTGCGGCTATGTGTGGCGATTGGAAAATATATGGATTTCTTTGTGATGAAAAATATGTGTTGATAAAATAAAAAAATCAAAATTATTCTTGGTATTTCTCCAATGATTTTTTCAATAATTCTTTATGACGGTCGATAAGACGTTGCGGCGAAAGTATTTTTATGCTGTCTGCGTAGGAAAGTAGTAAATGCTCTAATTCATAATTGATTACAACGTTGAGCGTTATTTGAAGCGTTCCGTCGGGAAGCCATTTTTGTATGGCTGACGGGTGCAACGGTTTTGAATCTATATACTTCGCTGTTAACCCACTGACTATAAATACAACTTTTTCCACCAGCTCACCATCCATTATCGTAACCCCTACCGCCTTATCATAATATTCTTCGATGTCGGAAATATTTTCGATAAAAGTTTCTTTTTCAAGAGGTTCAACCGCTTCTATACGGTCTAACGCTATTATATATTATAACAATGGTTACATTTATATGCCTTTGGAAAGCAATGGAATAAAGTCTGTATATAATCGCATATTTGAAGATACCACAAAATCTCAATCTTGTAGTTTTCCTGATTATAGTACAGGAAGGCCTTCAACAACAATACAAGGAGAAAAAACTTGGCAGCACATACCCGTATCGCCGGTAATTTATTAACCAAGGATTTACCAATTTATACAAAACGCATCTATCGTTAATGGTAGATGCGTTTTTTGTAGGTTTGATTTTGTAAAAGTGGAGATTTGAATTTAGGGAAATATGTCTTTTTGTATAAAATTTTCTTCAAATATTTCTTTGCCTTATTTTATGGGATTGGGCAAAAATGCGGCGTTAGGTTTCGGTGTGTTAAAGGAACAAAAAAATGAAGATTCTAACAAAAATTAGAATCTTCATTTTTTTATCTTATTCACTTTTTATTACGCCGAGTTTTTTTAGACAGACATGAGCGGCTTTTTGCTCTGCCTCTTTTTTAGAATTACCTATCCCAGAGGACATTTCAGTATTTCCTACTTTCAAAATTGATCCAAAATATTTACTGCCCGGAGCATCAATGTCGGTTTCAAAAACAACCGTTTTCTTGTTTTTTTGCCCCCATTCTATCATTTGTGATTTATAGTTGTAGTTATGATGTTCCAATTCAACTATATTTAAATATTTGGGCATTATTCTTTTAATGATGTATTTCCCGGCCCTTTTGAAACCACGATCCAAATAAACCGCACCCAAAAATGCCTCAAACGCATCACCGTAAAGATGAACGCCGTGAAGTCCGTTCTTTACATTCGTTCTCACTAATTTGTCCAAACCGATATGTTTAGTGAGTTCTGTAAGGTTTTCACCGTTAACAATTCTCGAACGACACTGCGTTAAAAAACCCTCCTGCTCCTCAGGAAATTTCTTATACAAGTATTCTCCTATCAGCAAATCCAAAACCGAATCGCCGAGAAATTCAAGCCGCTCGTTATTGATATAAAATCCGTCCTGCTTTCGCAAAGACTTCGAACGGTGAATCAAAGCCGTCTTATAATATTCAAGCCGGTTTGGGAAAAAGCCCGTAATCCGTCTTATTTCTAAGACAAATTTCTTGTCGGAACGGAATAAAAATTTCAAAAATGATAATAAATCAGTAAACACTGTTTGTTTTCATTTTTTAGAAAAAGGCTACAATTTTTTGAAAACAATAGATGCGTTATGACCGCCGAACCCGAAAGTATTGTTCAGGGCTGCATTGATTGTTTTTGCCTTTGCCTTATTCGGTGTAATATCAAGCCTCGGGTCAATATCCGGATCAGGTGTCTGGAAGTTGATTGTCGGGGGAACGAGATTGTTCTGCATTGCAAGAACGCAGGCAATAGACTCTATCGCTCCGGCACCGCCTAACAAATGACCCGTCATACTCTTTGTACTTGATATGCTCAACTTGTATGCGTGTTCTTTGAACACCTCTTTTATCGCTATCGCCTCTGCTTTGTCGCCGAGTCCAGTAGATGTACCGTGAACATTGATGTAGTCAATATCCTCAGGTTTCAAACCGGCATCTTCTATCGCCATGTTCATAACCTGAATAGCACCTTTTCCTTCCGGGTGAGGAGCCGTGATATGATGTGCGTCCGCAGAGGCACCGCCTCCGCCTATTTCGCAAAGTATTTTTGCTCCTCTTGCTTTGGCGTGTTCGTATTCTTCCAAAACCAAACAACCCGCACCCTCGCCGATTACAAAACCGTCTCTGTCCTTGTCAAAAGGTCTCGAAGCGGTTTTCGGGTCGTCGTTGCGCGTTGAAAGGGCTTTCATTGAATTGAATCCCGCAAGTGCCGCTATTCCGATAGGAGATTCCGAACCTCCCGTAACAATAACGTCTGCCTTGCCGAGCCTTATCCAATTGAAAGCGTCAATAATTGCGTGTGCCGAAGACGCACATGCTGATACTGTGGCGTAATTAGGTCCTTTGAAATCATATTTCATCGAAATATAACCTGCGGCTATGTCGCTAATCATTTTCGGGATAAAAAACGGCGAAAATTTAGGCGTACCGTCGCCTTGCGCAAAATCCATAACCTCAGCGGTCATAACATTGATGCCGCCTATGCCCGAACCCCAAATAACACCGGCACGTTCATGCTTGAAGTCTGTGTTCAAAAGTCCCGAATTTTCAAGACCTTCTGCCGTAGCAATAAGGGCAAATTGCGTAAACAAATCCATTTTCGCAATCGCCTTTCTGTCAAA
>JAEEXW010000242.1 GCA_016287995.1 Bacteroidales bacterium | reverse complement strand
CTGACCAACTTTTGAAAAAGTACTCCGCCCTCTTCCCAAACAAAGAAGACGCTTTTATGCACTCCGTAAAGGCGGGGGACGTTGTTAAAGTTACGGCTTTTGACAACGAAACCACTACCGCAAGATTTTTGTAAAAAAAAATGCAAAAAAATTTGGTAGTAACGAAAAAGTAATTTACATTTGCTTTCAGAAAAATCCATTAAGACCGCAGTGAGTGCGACGGATTTTTATATAACTAAAATTGTTTTCATATCTTGTTTGATTTTAAGTGTTATTTTTTTTGAAAAAAGTCCGGAAATTGAAGTTTTTTTTGCCGGACTTTTTTTTCAAATGTAAACTAAAAAACAAAATTTGCTTATGTATACAGATAAAGATATAAAATATTTCGCCGAGCGCGGAATAACGACCGGAGAAATCGACCGGCAACTTAACTTCTACAAAAGCGGTTTTCCGTTTTTGGAACTTGTCCGTCCTGCTACGGCAAACGACGGTATAAGATGCCTTAGTGAGGAGGAAATTACGAAATATGTTCAGAAATACATTGCGGATTCTGAGCATATTGACATCGTAAAATTTGTTCCTGCCTCGGGTGCAGCATCAAGAATGTTTAAGGATTTGTTTGTTTTTGTTTCGGAGTACAACAACACGCCGGAGCAGAAACAGAAGTTCAACGATCTTTCTTCGCCTGCCCGCCGTTTTATTGACAATATTGATAGGTTTGCCTTTTACGACAACCTTCAAAAAATCGTTTACGGAAAATACGGCATGTCAGTAAAGGAGATGTTGCAGGCTCATAAGCCGAAAGAGTTGGTGGATAGCGTAATCTCGAAAGACGGTCTTAATTACGGCAACCTTCCAAAAGGTCTTATCGAATTTCACCGCTACAAAAATACGTCGAGAACTCCTGTTGAGGAGCACATCGCAGAAGGTATACAATATGCAAAATCAGGCAAAAACGTTAAAATACATTTTACTGTTTCGCCGGAGCATTTGGGATTTTTCACCGCTTTTGTTGACAAGGCGAGAATCTCTTTTGAAGAAAAATACAACTGCAACCTTGAAATCAGTTTTTCAACACAGAAGGCTTTTACGGATACAATTTCCGTTGACGACAACAACGAGATTTTCCGCAACGAAGACGGCTCACCGCTCTTCCGTCCGGCGGGACATGGTTCGCTGATTGAAAACTTAAACGACATTAATGCTCGCCTTGTTTTTATCAAGACGATTGATAATGTTGTACCCGATAGCCGAAAAGAAATAACTATCAGATATAAAGAGGCTTTGGCTGGTTATCTTCTCAAAACCAAAGAAAATATTGCCGATTATATAAAACTGCTTGAAAACAATCCTACGGCTCAGCAACTTGACGAGGCGTATGTTTTTATCAGCAAAAAACTTTGTACGGAATTTCCGGAAAGTTTTTTAAGTCTTTCCGACAGTGAAAAAGCGGAAAAACTTTTGGCAAAACTCAAACGTCCGCTCAGGGTTTGCGGTATGGTAAAGAACGAAGGCGAGCCGGGCGGTGGTCCTTTCTGGGCTAAAAATCAGGACGGAACTACTTCGCTGCAAATCGTTGAGAGTTCACAAATCGACTCTAATAATCCCGAAAGCGTAGAAAAAGTAAAGAAAGCGACACACTTCAACCCTGTTGATCTTGTCTGCGACTTAACAGACTGCGAGGGCAAAAAATACGATTTAAGACAGTTTACAGACCCGCTCACAGGTTTTATTTCGCACAAATCGAAAAACGGCAGAAACTTAAAATCTATCGAACGTCCCGGTCTTTGGAATGGTGCGATGTCGGATTGGAATACTGTTTTTGTGGAAGTGCCAATTGAGACTTTTTCACCTGTGAAGACGGTTTTGGACTTGTTAAGAGAACAACATCAAAATTAAATATGTCTTTAATACTTAAAAACGGAATTTACATCAATTATTCCGATTTGGAATTTATTGCTAAGGACGTTGTCGTAACTCCCGAAAAAGAGACTTTGAATTTTTACAATTACGGCGAATACACCCCTCAAACGGGTGATCAGGTTGCTGATTGTTCGGGAAAATACATAATACACTCTTTTGCTGACGCTTTTATGCGTCCGGGGTTGTCGCTTGCTCCTAAGGCAAAAATTTTTACCAAACGCGAAACGACATATTTCCGTTATGTAAGCGACATACTTTGGAACATTGACAAAGTATTGGACAAGGATTTAGTTTATGCAAGTGCGCTTTATGCAGCAATCAACGCTGCCCGTTCAGGGACAACGTTTGCAACTTGCAGAAACGAAACTTCAAAATTTATTGATGGGTCTTTGGCATTGGTTGACAAGGCGTTTAACGAAGTGGGAATAAGCACGTTGCAAAGTTTTGCCGCGTGCGAGGCAGACGGTTTTGCAACGGCAGAAAAAGCCGTTAACGAAAATGCTGCTTATATTTCTCAAAACCAAGGACTTATGGGAATTGCCGCTTCGTATCTTGCAAGCAAAGAACTTTTTGAATTGGTAGCCGGGAAATGTAGAGAATATAATACAGGCGTTTTGATTAACGCTGCCGAAGACGAGTTAGACCAAATCAATACGATGAGGGATTATCGCAGAAATGTGGTTTTAAGACTTTATGAGGCGGGGCTAATGGATTATCAGTCAACGATTTTGACAAATGCCAATTATATAGGCGACGACGAAAGAAGTTACATAAAAAACAAACCGGCGTGGGTTGCTCACAATCCGATAGGTAATTTCAGACGAGGAACAAAACCCTTTAATTCAATTTGGCTTGATAACATACTTCTCGGCTCTGATTTTTCGGGCGAGGGTATGATAGAGGTGATGAAACACGCATTTTTTTCATCACTTGCCTCTGATAACGATTTGTCGCTTACAGATGTTTATAAAAGACTCCGCGCAAACAACAATTACATAAAAATCAACAATTTTAAAGGTGATGGTGAAAATAATTTAATTGTTTTCGACAACAACTCGCCTTTTGAACTTGGCAAAGACAATTTTGTAAAACATTTAGTTTATAATTCTCAGGCGTTAGAAATAAAACTCGTTATCGCGAAGGGAAAAATCGTAGTCAAAAATGGACATGCAATCCAAATTGATGAAAAAGAAGCCCTCAAATTTATTAAAGAACAAGCAGAGAGAATCTCTTGCTGATGATTTGGAGTTATGCTGAAACTTATACTAAAAATATTATCGGGATTTTATTACCTTATTACTTCGGTGAGAAATTTCTTATATGATAATAAGGTTATAAAATCCCATGAGTTTCTTGCCCCCGTTATTTCAGTCGGAAATATAACAGTAGGAGGTACGGGGAAAACTCCGCACACTGAGTATATAGTTAATTTACTAAAAGATAAGTTTGATGTAACTATTTTGAGTCGTGGTTACAAGCGTAAAACGAGCGGCTACTTGGATGCAACCAAAGATTCTACGGTTGCGGAAATCGGCGACGAGCCAAAACAAATGGTGAAAAAATTTTCGGGAAAGGCATTTGTTGCGGTCTGCGAAGATAGAGTCAAAGGCATCAATAAAATTCTGAAAAAAAAATTAGACAATCAAATCATTGTTTTGGACGATGCATATCAGCACAGAAAAGTTACGCCGTTAGTCAACGTACTTCTCGTGGACTATAATCGTCCTGTTTACGAAGATCATCTTCTGCCTTTCGGACGACTCAGGGAATCCTCTAAGGGTACTTCAAGGGCTCATATAATCATCGTTACAAAGTGCCCGGAAGAAATAAAACCCATTGAAAAAAACATTATCGCAAAAAATATGAACCGTCTGCCTTTTCAGTCGGTATATTTTACAAACTTTAAATATTCTGCACCTCAAAAGGTTTTTCAAGAGGCGGCAGATAGTCCTGAAATCACCAAAGATACTGAAATCCTGCTTTTAACGGGCATCGCCGACACTAAGGTGTTGGAGGAATACGTCAAGAAAAATCTTTCGGGAAAAGTTACGCAATTAAAATTTTCCGATCACCATAATTTTACGAAAAAGGACATTCAAAACATTACGGATACATTTTTGTCTCTTTCAAGCAACAAAATTCTCTTAACCACCGAAAAAGATGCTGTAAGGCTTGAAGAGGTGGCGTTTGACTTGGAGGTCAGAACAAAAATGTATTATCTCCCGATAGAGGTAAATTTTATATTTGAAGAAGACGCACAAAAGTTTAATCAACAAATTCTTAAATATGTTACAGAAAATAAAACAGACTACCGATTACATACAACGGTGCGTTGATTTCCAACCCGAAGTAGGTATAATCCTCGGCACTGGTTTAGGCAATCTCGCTAACGAAATTGAAGTCTATAAAACACTGAGTTATAGCGAAATACCAAATTTTCCCGTTTCTACGGTGGAAGGTCATAAAGGTCAACTCGTTTTCGGATATTTGTCGGGCAAAAAAGTTGTTGCGATGCAAGGCAGATTTCATTATTACGAGGGCTACACTATGGAACAAGTAACATTTCCCGTAAGAGTGCTTAAAATGTTAGGAATCAAATTGCTGATTGTTAGCAATGCTTCGGGCGGTATGAACACTTCGTTCAAAGTTGGCGACATTATGGTCATAACCGACCACATCAATCATTTTGGTACTAATCCTTTGATTGGTAAAAATATTGACGAACTTGGTCCCCGTTTTCCGGAAATGTCGGAGGCTTACGATAAGCGTTATATTAAGAAAGCGTTTGAAGTTGCCGAGAAGAACAATATCCACCTTCAAAAAGGCGTTTATATCGGCGTAACGGGTCCAACGTTTGAAACTCCTGCTGAGTACAAGTTTTTCCACATTGCAGGTGCTGACGCAGTCGGAATGAGCACTGTGCCGGAAGTGATTGTTGCCCGACACATGGGATTGCCAGTTTTTGCACTTTCGGTCATAACCGATATGGGTATAGGCACAACGGAAAAACCTACTCACGAAGAAGTTCAAAAAGCCGCCGCTGCCGCCGAACCTCGTATGACTACGATTATCAAAGAAATGTTGAAGGAAATATAAAAGAAAGAAAAAACGACTACCGAAAAAAATATTTCGATAGTCGTTTTTTATAAAAACTCTTTCAAGCATAGTTAATTGCTGCGCCGAACCAAGCGAACCGAGCGAACCGAGCGATCGTAGTTCACGCCGCTCAAGAG
>JAEEXW010000241.1 GCA_016287995.1 Bacteroidales bacterium | reverse complement strand
CCTCGTAGAAGATTTGATGCCGTATATTGAAAGTAATTTTCAGACGATTAACGACAGTGAACACCGTGCAATCGGCGGTTTTTCAAGAGGTGGAAACCAAGGACTTTCTAACGGTTTAAGAAATCTTGACAAGTTTTCGTACCTTTGCAGTTATAGTTCTTTTACTTCAACGGACATTCCCTCTGTTTATGACAATGCGGAGGAAACAAATGGAAAAATTAATCTTTTTTGGCTTGGTGTCGGTACTGACGATTTTCTTTACGGTAATGCCCGCGATTATATGGAATTTCTTGATAATAAGGGAATTCGTTCTGTTAAAGAATATACTTCTGACAAATTCGGACATACTTGGATGAATGCGAAATTCTTTTTGGCGCATACGATGGAGTTACTTTTCAACCCCGAAAAATCTGCTGAGGCGATGAAAAACGCTAAACCTGCAATGCCTGCAACGGGTAACGAGCCGCAGTTTACGCCGGGCGTTATGGCAAGACTTTTCCCGAAGCCGATTATCTCGCCGGAATATTTTGACGACGGAATCGTTTTCCGTTTCAAAGCCGAAAAAGCGCAAAACGCCGCTCTTGTTACCGAGACGGGAAAATATCCGATGCAAAAAGACACTGCCGGAGTATGGAGCGTAAAACTTACGGAGAATTTTTCTAAACCGTTTACATACTATTTTGAATTTGATTCCACGCCCGTTGCTGATGCGCAAAATATGTATCTTGCGCCTGAGAGGGGTTTTAAACCGAGCGTTGCTAATCATCCGAAAAACCGTTACAGTTATTTTTCGGCTGACGGCGTAAAATTCGGTAAAATTTTTTATAACCTTAACGACAGTACGGCAAAATATATTCCGGACGGTGTTAAAGAGGAAAATGATTTGCCTATAATTCAACTTCTTAGCGGCAAAAGCGACACGTTTGAAAGTTGGTTCAAATGCGGTTTTGCGGACATTGTAGCCTCAAAACTTTTGGCGGAAGGCAAAATAAAACCTTGCATTCTTGTTGCCGGTAATTATAAAGGCGATGCCGCAGCGGTTGTCAAGGCAGAAAAATTTAAAACTTGGGCAGAGCGTCAAAACGAATTGGAAAAAGTCTTGACGCAAAAATGCAAATAAACTACTATTCCCACATAACGGTTACGTTTCCTGTCAGATTACCTCTTTCGCCGTTGAAAAATTCGTACTGACAGTTGTAAATGTAAACCCCTTTTGGAACTTTTTCACCTTTGTAGTATCCGTCCCAACCTTTGCGCGGGTCTATGGAGGTGAAAATTTCTTTTCTGTTGCGGGTCAGGATTTTGAGCGAATACCGCGAAATATTTTCTACGTCGCCTTTTGGCAAAAACGGAGTTTCCTCACTGAGTGCGTTAGGAAAGTTGATGGAATATTCTTGCGGTGAGAGTTTTAAGTTAGCCGTTACCGTGTCAACGCATATATTGTTGGAAACTATTAAGTTAAGCGGGTAATTGCCGAAATTGTTGTATGTGTGCATAACTTTTTCGCCAACAGATTTGCTGCCGTCGCCGAAATTCCAAACGAAGGTTGAGGCCTTAGAATTTCTTGCTTCGGCGAGTATTGTTTTTGACGACGCTACGTATGCAATCTGCGCCTCAGGCTGACTATAAACCGTAACCGTGTCGGTGAAATTCTTTGAAAATGTGCCGTTTACAGTTTTTAGCGTTACAACGTAACGACCTGGTTTTGTGTAAGTTGTTTTGCCATCGTTGTCATACGAAACCTCGCCGTTACCGAAATTCCAGTAACAATATTCCGTGTTTTTTGATAGGTTTTTGAAAGCCACCGTAAGAGGTGCGCAGCCGGCAGTGTCGGAAATTTTGAAATTTGCTGAAAATTCTGGAATTTCTATTTCTTTGTTTTCTGTGCGGTTTGCTATTTTGATGTCTGACTGTTGTCTTAATTCTTTGTTTGTTTTTTCACTTTCAACAGCCGTGTCGGGCGAGATTAATTGTTGTATGAAATTTATTTTTTCTTCTCTTGTTTTGTCAATAGTTATCGTGGTGATTTGTTCGGCGTTAGCAAGCCATTGTTCGTTTCTTTTTATAATGTTAACATCGCAGTTTTTTCTGGCGTTTTTGGCAGAGGAAATGTTTTTTTGCAAGTCGTAAATATTATAAACCGTGCCGCCGATAATCAGTCCGATTGCGGTGAGATACCATACGTTGAAAGTTTTGAAATCGAATTTCCAAAACCTTTGCCAAGCAAGTCTTTTTTCAATATTCTGCCATACTTTTAGAGACGGCTCTTTTTCAAACCCGCTGAAACTATCTTTGAACAAATCCTCCGGTGTATTCATAACTCTGATATTTTAAACTTTTTTAACTCATTGAGTTTCTTTATAATAACGCCCCTTGCCCGCATAAATTGTGATTTGCTGGTATTGATGTCAATACCGAGCATTTCGGCGATTTCGCGGTGTTTGAAACCCTCTACGGCATATAGGTTAAAAACCATTTTGTAACCTTCGGGTAGCGAATTGATTACATAAAGCAGTTCTTCTTTTGTAAATTCTGCTGAATCGAACTCTGCATTTTCGTCCGGCAGAATTTCTTGATATTCAGTTAAATCGGCATGATGACGGTGTTTCAAATCTTTGTGATAACCGGTGATTGCGGTGTTGATAACAACACGTTTTAGCCAGCCTTCAAACGAGCCTTCAAATTTAAAATCTTTCAGTCCCGCAAAAATTTTTATGAACGCGTCTTGCAAAATATCTTCTGCTGAGGTTTGGTTGTAAGAATATCTGAGAGCCAAACCGTACAAAAGCGGGGAATACGTTTTGTAAAGTTTGTATTGCGCTTCACGGTTGCCGGCAGAACATTTTTCAATCAAATCATGCAACTGGGTTTCCATAATCTATTCTCTATATCAGACTAACAATCAGTGTTTTTGGTTGCATTAAAAAATTTCGATTGTTTCGCTTTTTACATTTTTCCCTAAAAAAAATGCGGCTCTTTCGTCAAAGACTTTGTTGTCGTCGGTGGTTAAAAATCTTACCGTGGAATTTTTTGTGAGTCTAAAATCCATTTCTTTGTGGCGGAAAAGATAGTCGTTGAGGCTTTTTGCTACGATTTCGTTTTGGGAAATGAGCGTTATTTTTTCGCCTAAAATTTTTTTGAACGTGTTGATTAACAGCGGATAATGCGTGCAGCCGAGAATTATAGCGTCAATTTCGGGGCATTGTTTTAAAAGTTTTAAAGTGTATTTTTCAACAAAATAATCGGCGGCAGGGTTGTTGATTTCTCCGTTTTCAACGAGCGGCACGAGCATAGGGCAGGCTTGTTGAAAAACTTTTATTTCGGGATAAAGTTTTTGAATTTCAAGAATATAGGATTCGGAATTAACTGTTCCGGCAGTGCCTAAAATGCCGATGTTTTTAGTTTTGGTGTATTGATTAATAACTTCGGCAGTCGGGCGGATAATTCCCAAAACTCTGTTTTCGGGATTGATTTTTTTTAAGTCGTTTTGTTGGATCGTTCTTAACGCTTTTGCTGAGGCGGTATTGCATGCCAAAATAATGAGCGGGCAGCCAAGCGAAAACAATTTTTTCACGGCTTGAAGGGTGTATTGATATACGGTTTCAAACGAGCGTCCGCCGTAAGGGGCACGCGCATTGTCGCCTAAAAAAACATAATCGTACTGCGGCATTTTTTCTAAGAAACTTTTCAAAATTGTCAGCCCTCCAAAACCCGAATCAAATACGCCAATCATTTTTTTACGTTTTATAATCGAAAGCGCAAAAGTAATATTTTTTCTGTTTTTTTATTAGAGTTGATGTAAAAAAAATTATTATCTTTGTATTGAAATTGCGATTAAAATTATGATTGATTCAAAATATACTGACTTCGATGAATATATCCGTCAAGGCGAACCAGATAAAAAAGAAAAGGCGTCTATTTGGCGGACGGCTATTGGTTTGCAGGCTGTTGACGGTCTAAAAACCTCTGATTATCTGAAACAAACTGCCCGCAAACACATCGAAGGCGAAATCAATATTGACGAAGTCCGCAATCTTATAAAGTCGTATTACGAGTCAAAAACGCGCCGCGAACCCGATGACGACAGCACGCAGGAGGCTGACAAAGTGTCGGCAAACATTGCAAAGATTCTTTCGGCGGAGGCATTGGATTTCAGTGCGAAAGGTTACATTGCCCTGCACCGCAGAATTTTTGACGGCGTTTTCAAGCACGCAGGAAAACGCCGCGATTATAATATAACGAAAAAAGAATGGGTTTTAGACGGCGATATTGTTTATTATTTGAATTGGGAAGACCTGCGCCAAGCGTTGGATTTTGATATAGAGCAGGAAAAAAAATTCAGTTACAAAGGCATTTCCTCTGACGCGCTTATTTCTCACATTGCAAAATTTGTGGCAGGAATATGGCAGATTCACGCTTTCGGGGAAGGCAACACGCGGACAACGGCGGTTTTTACGATTTTGTATTTGCGGGACATCGGTTTTAATGTTGAAAACGATATGTTTGCTGAGCATTCGTGGTATTTCCGCAACGCTTTGGTAAGGGCAAATTATCGCAACGCCGTAAAAAATATTGATTACAGTCCTTTATATTTGGAACGTTTTTTTCGTAATCTCTTGCTTGGCGACGGTTGGGATTTAAGGAATCGTTATCTTCATATAAGTGCAACGGCGGAATGGAAAAATCAGCCGAATCTTTTGCCCCGAACAAGTACCCAACAAGTACCCAACAAGTACCCAACAAGTACCCAACAAGTTAAGGATAGATTACATACAGATAATCTTAATATAATAAAACTAATAAAAACTATCGGAGAAAACGAAATGTCTGTAAAAGAAATGATGTTAGGGGTTGAATTAAAGGATCGTGTTAGTTTTTTGTATAATTATCTTACCCCTGCCATTAACGAAGGTTATGTCCGTATGCTTTATCCTGATTCTCCCCGACATCCGCGACAAAAATACCTGCTGACGGTAAAAGGACAGATACTGTATCAGGAACTTAAGCAAAAGTCTAACGTATGACTACATTAGTAATTATATAAAGATCTCTGATTATGGATTTCATAGGATTGAAACATACGAGCGAGCTGACGGTTACTGATGCCGTTACTGCAATCAAGATAGGTTCTGGCGATATGCCTGTACTGGCCACTCCTGCTATGATGGCTC
>JAEEXW010000240.1 GCA_016287995.1 Bacteroidales bacterium | reverse complement strand
TACCTAATAGTCCGTGCGAATATTTGGAAGTTCGGGATTTGTAAAGGTTTTTTACAAGTTGTTGGGTTATGGTACTTGCTCCGCGTTTTTTGGAGTTGAAGACAATATCTTTTAACGCTGATACAAGCCCTTGAAAATCAATTCCGTAATGGGAATAGAATCTTTCGTCTTCGGTTGAAACGAGTGTGTTGATTAAGTCTTCCGGAAGTTCGTTGAACTTAACTTCGGAGCGGTTTTCCGTGAAGAATTTGCCGATAACTTTGTTGTCGGCGGAATATATTACGGAGGCTTCCGGCAGGATTCCGTGTCCGATTTCGTCCACCGAAGGACTGTTGCCAAAAAGCCACAAAAAGTTAACGTCCACCGCCAAAAGCAGCGTAAAAAAACTAATAACTATGCCTAAAAGTATAATTAATATTTTAACATACCATTTTTTCATTTTTTGTTAGTTTTATAGCAAAGCCGTCTTATGAGTAGAATTTCCACTTTTCTGGAATGGAGATAAATAGTACGGTCTTTGCTAAAAGTTTGGTGAATAATTTTGTAAAATCCTGTCAATCCTAACGACCAGTGGTCGAAATTCAGCCAGTAAGCAAACTTGAAACGAGCAGCGGGCGAGATTGTAAAATCTTTGTAACTAATTGATTTTGACAGCGGATTGCTGAGGTTCATTCCTATTATTGCGGAGATAAAAAGACAACTGCGCTTTCCGAATACATAATTGTATGCATACCCCTGATTAATACCGAAATTGCTGGCTTTCAGATGACTGGAATTGTCAACTCTAACAAGCGAACTATCGGAATCTATTTTTAGTAAATGGAATGAGGCTCCCGCCATGAAACTGCCTGCTGAGATTTTTTGCTCTTCGTATGCCGTAAAGCCTGCTTTGTAGGAAAATTTTTCATGGTTGAATATGTATTCTCCTACGGCTTCAAGTTGAAAAACGCTCAAATCGGGTTCGTATTCACGCCCGTCTTCTTGCGGAGAGTAGCGCGACCGGTAAACGTCTTTGTAACTATCGGCTTCTTCGGTGTAAAATCCGTTGTACTTTTGTATTGAAATATCGCCGACAAAATATTTTGTATAACCTTTTAGAAGCATATCGGTAGTTCGTCGTTTGTGATAATGGTCAGCATTGCTTAACGGTGAAACTTCTTGCCTTATACTGAAATCAAACGGAAGATATTTGCAATACGCACCAATACCGATACCGGTATGAAGTCCGGGAATGTAATTTAAGCCCGAACCTTTGTCCCAAAAATCAAGACTGTTGGTGTAAATAAAAGTTTTTAAATTGACAAGGTTGTTGTATTTTTTGACGTAATTAGTATCCTGAGCGGTAACGCGGTTCGCGAAAAAGAATATTAATATTAAGATGTAGAGGTTGTACGTGTTCATTTTTTCGAGTTTTCCAACTGCAAAGATAAACAAAAAAAATCTTTCCGCAAAAAAAACGGTTATTACTCGGAGTACACTAAGTTTTTCACGCTTGTTTTGCCGCTGAAAAGTGTAACGGTATCGGTTTTGAACTCAAAGGCCGAGCCGTTATGCAAAAAACCGTCAGCGTTAACTGCATATTTTATGCCGTGTGTGTTTGCCGGAAGTGTTGTTTCGTATTCTCCTGATACGGCTATAACGTCTTTGCGGCTGAAATTATCAATATTGACATCGTAAATTTCTCCGCCTTCGATAAATTTTTCAACGCTATCCACGGGCGTTAAGATTACTTTTAAGTTTTCGTTAACGGTAAGTAAATCAGGCGTTTTAAGTTTGCCTTTGAGAATGGCAACATTTTCTCCGCTTTCGGGTAGAAGTTGAATTTTTGTTGAAACTGACGAATTTTCTAACAAAACAATCTTGTATCTTACCGTGCAAAAGCCCGGACAAGCAACCTTTACAACGGCAGTCCCGTATGGCAAAGCCTCAAAAGTGGCTTTTAACGGAAATTCAGTTTTCTTTTCAAAAAAAACGTTGCCGGTGTTAATGGAAATTACAGCACTGAGATTTTCCGAATCCGTAGAGTAACCTTCTTGCAATATCAAAGTATAATTGCAGGTGTTTTCTAAGGAATTTTCATTTGCGCATGAAAACGCGCAAACTGCTAAAATTATCAAAAAAAATAGTTTTTTCATCATTTGTTTTTTCTAATACGGAAACATTTATTGTAAATAAAACTCAACATATAAGAGTATTCCATTTCACCGTTGAGAATATTGAAATACGAGTTGACACCGACTTTCAGGCTGAAAACGTTTTGAATTTTTTTTGAGTAATACAATTCGTTAAACAAAATAGAGCGTATGTTTTTGTTGTTGTGCGGCTCAATAGCCTTAGACGAAAACAACTCTTCGCCCCTAAAATTCATAAACATATTGCCGTACCAATAACCGCAGATAAAGCCGAAATCATAAAATTTTAATAACATTTTGTTATAAAAAGCGTATCCGTCAATATACGGAATGTCATCTGTCGGATCGATGGCGTGGTATTGTGCAAACCGAAAATCGTAAGTTAGTTTCGGGCGTTTGACCTGAAAACCTAATGCTCCGTTTTCCAAAGTCTGGGTATGGCCTTCACTGAGGTCTATTTGTCCGCCCCGGTGAGCAATTAAGGCTTCTCCCGTTAAGAAAAACGATGTTTCACCTTTTTTTATAACAAGCAGTTCGCTTTTGTGTCCGATACTCATACGCTCCTGCCAAGGGTCGTTCCAAAACAGAAATTTTTCCCAATTCAGCCACAAATCTCCTCTGTAACCTTCTGTTTTATAATTACATTGTAGACCGTTTTCGATATTGTTGAGATAATAACGTTCCGGCTTGTAAATCGGCTCTATCATTGAGTGTGAGAGATTGCCGTCAAGACGACCGAGAGTTAGCGAAAGTTTTTTTATCGGCGAAAACTTTATCCTGAAATATGGTTTGTAATCCGAAAAATCATCTTTGCCTGAATATTTCAAGATATTCCACAAAACCGAAATTTCAACCTTGTCAATAGGTCGGTAAATAAATTCGGGTTGAAGCATATAACCGATTAGTGTATAGCCTTTTATAAAATCGCCGCTATATTCGTTGTTTTTGAAAAAACAATCTGCACGAGATTTCAAAATGGTTTTTGAAGTATCGTCGTCTTCAAAAAATAAATAAGAATATTCGTCTGAATTTTGCGCTTTTATTGTAAAAAACGCACAGACAAATACTAAAACGCAGATAATTTTTCTTACCATTTTGTTAACCGTTCATTTCCAACATTTCGTCAATTATATCGCGGTTGTTTTCAAGTCTCGGAATCTTGTTTTGACCGCCTATTCTGCCTTTTTTTCTAAGCCAGTCTTCAAAGAGATTTTCTCTTGCGATTGTGATTTCCGGCTCTGTAAGGGAGATGTCTTTGTAACGTTTTGCGTCGTAATCGGAGTTAAGGCGTTTCAACTCAAAGTCGAGTGTTTTAACGAAATTATCCATATCGTTTGGCAATATATTGAACTCTATAAGCCATTGATGACGTCCGCGTTTGTCGGTTTCCATGTATACGGGTGCGGCGGTGTAGTCTTTGATGTCTGCGCCTGTTGCGAGGCTTGCCGCACGGATTGCCCTTGAAGCGTTGTCTTCAACAAGTTCTTCGCCAAAAGCGTTGATAAAATGTTTTGTTCTGCCGGTGATTTTTATTTTGTAGGGACGCACTTGCGTAAATTCTACCGTATCACCGATTATGTAACGCCACAGACCGCCGTTTGTGGAGATAACTACTGCATAGTTGACACCCGTCTTGACATCGCAAAGTGGCACCGCTTTTCTGTCGGGTTTTGAGAAATCCGACATCGGGATAAATTCGTAATAGATTCCGTTGTCAAGCATTAAGAGCATATCGTCGGTTTTTTGGTCATCTTGGAAAGCGAAAAAACCTTCCGAGGCGTTGTAAGTTTCGAGATACGTCATTTTTTCAGACGGGATAAGTTTTTCGTACTGAGCGCGATACGGCTTAAAACTTACTCCACCGTGCATAAAAAGACTAAGATTTGGCCAAACCTCAGAAATATTGTTTTTACCTGTTAATTCGAGAATTTTTCTCATTAACACGAGAGTCCAAGACGGCACGCCGGAAATGCTCGTAACGTCTTCTTTACAGACGGCCTTAGCCATCGCCTCTATTTTTTTGTCCCAATTTTCCATAAGAGCGATTTCGATGTCAGGTGTGCGGCGTTTTCTTACCCATGACGGCAGGTTTGAAATCAAAACCGCTGACAAGTCGCCGCAAAAAATATCTTCGCCGAGTTTGTTAACTTGTCTTGACCCGCCTATTGCGAGAGCCTTGCCAGTAAAAGCCTTTGTGTCGGGAAACTGTTTCAGATAAACCGACAAAACGTCTTCTCCGCCGTCAAAATGACATTTTTTGAGGCTTTCTTTTGTTATTGGGATATATTTTGAACGGTCGTCGGTTGTGCCGGAACTCATTGCAAACCACTGTGTTTTTTGAGGCCAAAGGATATTTTGTGCCCCTTTTGCAACTTTTTCGATATAGGGTTTGAGGCTTTCGTAAGGGCTCAGCGGTACGCGCTCCGAAAAAGCGGCAGGTCCGTTTTTCAAAATGTCGTTAAAGCCGAACTCTTTTCCAAATTCGGTTTTCAATGCTTTCTTTATCAGAAAGTTAAACATTTTGAACTGTGTTTCGTCAGGGTATTTTTTGTACATTTCCACCCTGTTAAAGTTTCCTCGCAAATACAGCGATATAAAAGTGTTTGTTAATGACATCGTTTTGTGTTTAAAGTCGTCGCGGCAAATTTAAATAAAAATCTTGAAACTTCAATCAAAAAAAATTTTATTTGTTTTTACGATATATCAAAAACTTTTCTATAAATCTCAAAATTTTTTGAGCCAATTATGTATGGAATCTCAAAGTTTTTTTCGCTGATTATGTATGGAATCTCAAAATTTTTTTCAGTGAATAATGTATGAAATCTCAAAGTTTTTGTTTGCAATTTTAATTTGTTGGATTGAGCCGTATATTTTGATACAATTATTTTTTAGAAAAACCTTTTTCATTCCAAAAAACTTTTATATATTTGGCATGTCTTATAGAAATTTGATAATGTTAATTGAACAAACAACAACATACGCATACAAACTCAAATACCTTGAAAATCCATCATTTGACAAGGTAAAGAATTTGGCAAAGAAGTTTATTGACGAATTGCCGAAGGAACTCGTTGACGATTTGTACAACG
>JAEEXW010000239.1 GCA_016287995.1 Bacteroidales bacterium | reverse complement strand
ATTATGTTTTTCAGTGCAAGGAGACCTCGCGTCTTATTTGCGAAAAAACGGGAATTGCGCTTGAAAAAGCCGTAACTTCTTTTCAGTCAAGAATGTCCGAAGGGTGGACTGCACCGTTTACTGACAATGTGATTATAGATTTTGCAAAAGAGGGCGTAAAAAAAATAGCCGTTGTTGCGCCCTCTTTTACAGTTGATTGTCTTGAAACTTCTCAGGAACTCGGAGAAACTCTCAAAGAAAAATTCTTGAATAACGGTGGCACCGATTATAAACTTATTTCTTGTCTTAATGACGGAGATTTTTGGGTTGAAAATTTTTGCAGCTTAGTCTTTTAAAAAAATACACCGCAACGCTTATTGCCACCGCTGCCGAAACCGAGTCGGAGAGCGGCTGGCAAATTTCCACGCCTTTGAGACCGATAAATTCCGGCAAAATCAAAATCAGCGGAATAAACACAACACCCTGACGCATTACCGAGGTCAGCGATGCCAAAAACTTCTGACCCGTAACCTGCAAGAGCATGTTTGTCAGTATTATGACTGCGTTGAAAGGGAGCGACAGTCCGTAATAAAAAAACGTTTCCGTTCCGATTGCGATAACCTGCGGCGAGTCAGAACGGAAAAACCGCATTATCGCTTCCGCCTTGAAAAGACAGAACAGTCCGCCGAGTGTAAGAATTGTCAGACAGACCGTCATCGAAAATTTGTAAGCCCGTTTTACCCTCTGATAATTTCCCGCTCCGAAAGCAAAACCGACCACCGGCTGGTATCCTTGTCCGAAACCGCCTACAAGCGAGGTGATTAAAAAACTTACCCTTCCGACGATGCTCATCGCGGCAACCGCCGTATCGCCGTAAACCGCTCCCGCACGGTTCAAAAGCACTGTCGCAAGAGCAGAGCAGCCCTGACGGAAAAGCGAGGGCAGACCCGTTGACATTATCAAAAGGTATACTCCGTAGTTTTTTGACAAAAATGCCGGTGAGAGTTTTATCATCGATTTTTCGCTCCTTAGGGCATAAAGCATTATTAAAAAACTGATGCACTGACAGATAACCGTTGACCAAGCCGCGCCTGCAATCCCTAAGTCAAGCACAAAAATAAATATGGGGTCAAGAATTACGTTTATCAGCGTTCCCGAAATGACACCCGCCATCGCAAAAACTGCGCGTCCCTGAGCCCTTAAAAGATTGTTGAAAACAAAACTCAGACTCGAAAAAGTAGTTCCGATAAAAATTACTTTTGAATAGTCTGCGGCATACGGCATAATGGTCGGCGTAGAGCCTAAATGCTTTAAAATAAGACTGTTGCCAAAAAAGCCCGTCAATCCCAAAATAAGACTTACCAACACAGTGAGAGCCGTTGCCGAGGTCGCGATGATTGAGGCCTTGAAATTGTGCCGTTTGCCCAAAAACCTTGAAATGTTGCTGCCCGCGCCCATGCCGATCCAAAAGCCCACCGCCTGAATCATCGCTGTCAGCGGCAGACAGACTCCCGTTGCCGCAGTTGCAGAGTCGCCGAGTTGCGAGACAAACCACGTGTCGGCGGTGTTGTAAAGCACGGCTGACATCATGGACATCATCGTCGGCGCGGCAAGCCTTGGAATGAGTTTTTCCACAGGCATTTGCGTCATTTTTTGGTATTGGTCTCCGGCAGTTTCCATCTACAAGTCGCTTTCTTTGATTTCCTCCAATTCCAGCCAGCGCATTTCTTTTTCTTCCGTGAGTGCGAGAATTTCTTCCAGACGTTTTGACAGTTTTGTAATTTCTTCAATTTCAGAGACTTCGCCCGAAAGTTTTGCTTCTATTTCTTGTTTTTCGGCGTTAAGGCTTTCTAATTCTTTCTCCAACTGCTTATGTTCGGTTTGGAGTTTGAAAGTAAAGTTCTTTTTCCGTTTTTCGCGTGTATCGGTGTTTTGAGGCTTTTCTTTTGCTGACGGTTTTTCGTCCTCTTTTTCAGTAAGATAGACAGTGTAATTGCCTGCAAAATTTTTGATTTCGCCGTTCTCTTTGAAGACAAAAAGTGAGTTAGCAACTTTGTCCAAAAAATACCTGTCGTGAGAAACCACAATCAAACAGCCTGAAAACGAGTTCAAATAATCTTCTAAAACGTTTAGCGTGATGATGTCGAGATCATTTGTCGGCTCGTCAAGTATCAGAAAATTAGGGTTTTTCATCAAAACAGTCATTAGATAAAGTCTGCGTTTTTCGCCACCGCTGAGTTTTGCAACGGGAGAATACTGCATTTTCGGCTCAAAAAGAAAATATTCCAAAAACTGCGATGCCGAAAGTTTTTTGCCATCAGATAATTCTATGACTTCGGCGATGTTTTTTATAACGTCTATAACTTTCTGATTTTCATCGTATTGAATACCGCTTTGGCGATAGTATGAGGTTACAACCGTTTCACCAAACTCTGCCGTGCCTGAGTCGGGTTTTATGTTGTTCATTATTATATTAAGGAGTGTTGACTTTCCGCAGCCGTTAGCACCTACGATTCCGATTTTGTCGTTTTTTTGAAATGTGTACGAAAAATCTTTTATCAGAGTTTTTTCTCCGTAACTTTTTGAAATGTGTTTTAGTTCCAAAATTTTGTTGCCGAGACGGTGGGCAGTGCCGGTTGCAATTTCTACTTTTCTCTCGTCAAGGCGGCTTTGTGCAAATTCTTTTAGTTTATAAAAATTGTCGATTCTGTATTTTGCTTTTCCGCCGCGTGCTTTTGGCATACGCGAAATCCAATCAGCCTCGCGTCTTAATATATTGTTTGCTTTTGTGATTGCGGCGTTAAAGTTTTCTATTCTTTCTTGACGTTTTCTTAGATAATAACTATAATTGCCTGTATATGAGTAGGTTTTGTTGTTGTCAATTTCTATGATGTTGTCGCAGACGTTGTCCAAAAAGTATCTGTCGTGCGTTACCATCAAAAGGGTTGTGCGGGTATCTTTGAGATATTTTTCGAGCCATTCGGTCATAAAAGTGTCCAAATGGTTGGTCGGCTCGTCAAGAATCAGCATGTCCGGACGTTCGATGAGGACATCAGCAAGTGCTATTCTTTTTTGCTGACCACCCGAAAGTTCGGAAATTTTTTGTTCGAGGTTCTCGATTTTTAGTTTTCCAAGAATTTGTTTCATCTGAACTTCGTAATCAAGTTCCTCAAAATCATGGATATGGCTTTTGGCTTTTTGAGCCGACAAAGCGATATGTTCTTTTATTGAAAGTTTTTTGTCCAAAACAGGCTGCTGAGGCAAATATCCGACGGAAATGTCGTTTTTAAAGACAACATTGCCCGAATCGGCAGTTTCTTTTTTGCCGATTATATTCAAAAGTGTGGACTTTCCCGCACCGTTTTTTGCGATTAAAGCCGTTTTTTGGTCTTTCATTACCGAAAAACTTATATTTTCAAATAAGAGGTTGTCGCCGAAACTTTTAGTCAAGTTTTCGACTTGAAGATACGTTATCATTCTGATTATCAAGTTATAATTATTGTTTGCGGAAAACCGTCCGCTTTACGGACTGCAAAATTAAATAAAAAAACTGCAAAAATATTTTTTTATCATATTTTTTTTCTCTACATTTGCATTTGAAAAAGAAATGTTTTTAATATTTTATGTTAGAACACGTCATTGTATTTTTAAAGGGCTTCTCTATGGGGCTTGCTAACGTTGTTCCCGGTGTTTCGGGAGGTACGATAGCATTGCTTACAGGTATATTTGAGAGATTCATCAACGCGTTGAAATCATTTGATATTCAAGCCTTAAAATTATTGTCAGCGTTCAAATTCAAAGAGTTTGCACAACATACTGATTTGTTGTTTCTTGTAGTTTTGTTACTTGGTGAAGGTATAAGTATTATTACTGCTGCAAGTCTTTTGGAATATCTTTTTCAGATTAACAACGGCATTTATGTTTGGGCGTTTTTCTTCGGTTTGATAATAGCCTCGGTTTATTATATTGGAAAGACTATAAAGAAATTCAATTTTGTTATAATTCTCTTCATGCTTGTTGGTACGGCATTGGCTTACGGTGCTTCTATTATTACTCCTGCAAGCGAAAACGACAATCCGTTTTATTTGGTTTTTTGCGGAGCAATCGCTATTTGTGATATGCTCTTACCGGGTATTTCGGGAAGTTACACACTTATATTGTTAGGTAATTACAAGTTGATTGTAATTGACGCTGTTTCACACATGGAATGGCGGATTTTGGTGCCGGTTGCAATAGGAGCGGGAATAGGCTTTTTGGCCTTTGCAAGGTTTTTGTCGTGGCTGATGAAAAACTACGGTCAAGAAACAACCGCACTTTTGACGGGTTTTGTGTTTGGTTCGTTAGGTTTTCTATGGCCTTGGAAACATCCTATTATTCAGGTGGATGCCAACGGACTTGAAAACATCGACAAGCATGGAAAGCCTATTGTAGAGGGTTATGACAAATATCTGCCGGATTTTTCTTCCGACACATTTATCGCTATTGCGCTGATAATTTTGGGCATAGTGCTTTTGTGTACGATAGAGGAAATATCGGCAAGAAAATTGCAGAAAGAAAATAGTAAAAAATAATCTGATAAAAACTGTTTGAAAGTGGAAGTCGAGACAATAAAAATGATTGCAACGACCTATGAAGGTTTGGAAGACGTTTTGGGTCGTGAGTTGATGCGCATGGGCGCAGAAGATGTTGACACTGATGTTTGCAGAGTAACATTTTCGGGGGATAAATATTTGCTTTATCAGGCAAATTATGAGTTGCGTACCGCTCTTAAAATTTATAAGGAGGTTTTGAATTTTGATTTTTCCTCTGCGGAAGATTTCTTCTCGCAGTTTAGCGGATACCGTTGGAGCAAAATCTTGAATATCTACAAAAGTTTCAGGGTTGAAGTCTCGTCAAAATCTTCCCTTTTGGGTTCGGATGCTGAAATAAAAGATACTTTAACGAAGATTATTCTTGAATATTTCAACGAGAAATCTCGCAAAACTCCTCCCCATGACAATTCTAATCCGTCGGTGGTTATAGTTTTGGAAATCAGTGAGGCTAACAATTGTAAATTCTTGCTTGACTCCTCAGGCGAAAGTCTTGCACGTAGAGGTTATAAAGTTTCAAATCCGTCAGTTGCCGCCTTTGATGAGGTTTTGTCAGCGGGAATTGTTCAACTTACGGGCTGGAAAGCCAATACTAATTTCGTTGACCCATTGGCAGGTGCAGGAATTATGCTGATAGAGGCAGCGATGTTTGCCTACAACATTCCCTCT